>DMMN01000280.1 GCA_003453835.1 Bacteroidota bacterium
CACGAGGGCTACATCACCGTCGGTATGTTTGAAGACGGCATGCCCGGTGAAGTGTTCATCACGATGTCCAAAGAAGGCTCGACCATATCCGGGCTCATGGACTCCTTCGCGACTTCCATCTCCATCGCGCTCCAATACGGGGTGCCGCTGAAAGTGCTCGTGGACAAGTTTAGCCACGCCCGTTACGAGCCCTCCGGATTCACGAACAACCCCGAGATTCCTATCGCGAAATCGATCAGCGACTATATCTTCCGCTGGCTCGGTCTGAAGTTTCTTCCAAAGGAGGAAGGTCCCGCTACGGTCGTCTCGGATTCCGGGATTGAGATGACAAGGGCAACGCCGGTTCGAACGGAAGCTCATGCATCGAAGGTCTCCGCCATCGAGCGAAATGAGAAGGTCGTCTTTCAAACTCAGGCTGACGCTCCTCCCTGCCACGAGTGCGGAAGCATCATGATTCGAAGCGGGAGCTGTTACAAGTGTTTGCAGTGCGGCGCGACATCCGGCTGCTCCTGAAGTAATTCCAGTGCTTCGTTGATAGATAGGATGGACAGTACGCTGATGTTAGTCGGATCGGCACGCTCACTCGTTGGCGTGCCGATCTTGTTTTCGGCTGCTCAAGTGCCCTCTCGACGTCCCGTGGCCAAAAGTCTATGGCCAACTCGAGTTTGCTTATTGAGGCGGGAAAAGAACAGAACGGCAGTCACCCTGAGTTTATCCCGANNAGTCGAAGGATGCAGCAGGAAGCCCGCCCCCAGCGCAGTCTTCGACTTCGTTCGCCCCGACAAGAATCGTCTGGGCTTACTACGCTCAGACTAACTCTTCAGGATAGGTAATCTCGACTATGACCAACTCTTGCTTCTTTTCCACAATTCGACTATTCTCACCAGTGTCCTTCGCCATCTCCGAAATCCATATCCGTCGATAGGAGCCCCCTTGCGATCCTTCCCCCTTCTTCTCTTTATCTTGTCCGTCTTCTTTTTCGTCAGCTTCGGGCAGAGTCTATCGTCCGACGACCATCTCAGACTCAAAGCCGGGAAGCTAGCCGAACAGATCATCATCGTCGACTCGCACGTCGATGTGCCGTACAGATTGAGAAACAAGTGGGAGGATATCTCCAGGCAAACTTCGAGCGGCAATTTCGATTATCCTCGTGCAAAGCGAGGAGGGCTGAACGCTCCGTTCATGTCCATCTACATCCCAAGTGAATACGAAGCCACGGGCGGCGCAAAAGCCCTGGCGGATACACTCATCGGCATGGTGGAGAAGTTCGCCAAGGATTGGCCCGACAAGTTTGCGCTCGCCCGATCAGTCGCTGACGTTACCTCCCACTTCCGGAAGAAGAGAATCTCGCTTTGCATGGGCATGGAAAACGGATCACCTCTTGAACACTCGCTCGCAAATGTGAAGTACTTCTTCGATCGCGGCATTCGCTACATCACTCTCACCCACGGAAAAGACAACCACATCTCCGACTCGTCGTACGATACCACGCGAACGTGGAGAGGGCTCAGCCCCTTCGGCAGAAGAGTCGTAGCGGAAATGAACCGCGTCGGAATTATGGTCGACGTCTCCCATATCTCGGACAACGCCTTCAGCGACGTCATGAACATGACCCAGGCACCTGTCATTGCCTCGCACTCGTCGTGCCGCCATTTCACGCCGGGCTTCGAGCGAAACCTGTCCGATGAAATGATCAAACGGCTCGCCTCCAACGGTGGGGTCATTATGATCAACTTCGGCTCTTCATTCCTGGACGGCGAGTACCAGAAGAAAGAAACGCAGGTCTGGATGTATTTGTCGCAAAACAAACTACGACCTGACCAGCCGGCCGCCCTGGAGTTCATCGAACGATTCAGGAAAGAGAATCCTCTCCCACGTATTACCGTAGCGCATGTTGTTGATCACATCGATCATGTCGCAAAACTCGTCGGGGTGGATTTTGTCGGCCTCGGATCCGATTTCGACGGCGTCGGCGATTCGCTACCGGAGGGGCTCAAGGACGTCTCACAGTACCCGAATATCATCTTTGAGCTGTTGAAACGTGGATACTCTGAGAACGACATTCGGAAGATCTGCGGCGGAAACCTGCTGCGAGTGTGGTCGAAAGTTGAACAAAAAGCCGGGCAACTGCAGGCTGGCAGGTAGATCCCTTCGCCGCACACGCACGACCTACACTCTTTACAATGGAGGTTTGAATGAACATGAAGCGTTTGGCGATTTCTATACTGTTGTTGGCTGTCTTCCTGACAAACACATCTCTGGCCCGGCAGGCAAAGAAACTCAAAGTCTACATTTCCGTCGATATGGAGGGCGTTGTGGGCGTTGTAACGGACGACCAATTGGGCCCCGGCGGCTTCGAATATCAGAAATTCAGGGAGTACATGACGCGCGAGGCGTTGTCCGCCGTGCATGCCGCCAGGGAAGCCGGAGCCACTGAGATCCTCGTCAGCGATTCGCACGGCAACGGCGAGAATCTTCTGATCGACATGTTTCCACGAGACGTTCGCATCATCCGCTCCTGGCCACGACATCTTTCGATGATGGCGGGAATTGATGAATCGTTCGACGCCGCCATTTTTGTCGGCTATCATTCATCCACCAACAATCAAACCGGAGTGCGCGCTCATACGTTTTCCAGTGCCCGTTTAACGCGCGTTGCTCTCAACGGAATGGAAATCACGGAAGGAGCGTGGAATGCCTCCGTCGCAGGCCATTTTGGCGTTCCCGTCATCATGATCTCGGGCGATGACGCTGCCATTGCGGAAGTCCGGTCGATCATCGGCAACATCGAAGGGGCTGAGGTCAAGAAGAGCCTGGGCTTTCATTCCGCCAACACCCTCACTCCCGAAGCATCGTACGATCTCATCGGTCAAAAGGTCAAGGCCGGCTTCAAACGCCTAAAGGAGTTCAAGCCCTACGCCTTGAAGACACCGATCACGCTGGATGTGAGTTTCAAGCATTATCGTGTGGCGGAGGTTCTCGCCTATCTCCGCAGCGTTCAAAGAACCGATGCCCACTCGATTCGGTTTGTAGGGAAAGACATGGTGGAGATTTCCGATTTCATGAATTTCATAACATCGTATGCCATTACGCTCGAACCATAGCTATTCGAGTTCTGTCCTGTCCGGACACTGGATGAAGATTCTCCTTCCCATCCTCGTTTCTGCCCTCTCACTCTCGTACTCCCAATCGACGGATCGTCCCCGGCTTCGTGAGTTGGGCATCGAAGTTGGGATCTTCCGCACTGGCCCGTTTAACGCGATCACCGACGTCTCCGGAGTGCAGGTTGGTCACGTCACCGTCATGCTGGGCGAGAATATCCGCACGGGTGTAACGGCCATCATCCCACACAATGGAAATCTCTTTCAGGAAAAGATTCCGGCGGCGTTGTATGTGGGCAATGGATTCGGAAAACTTGTCGGGGCCACGCAACTTGAAGAACTCGGTCAGATCGAAACCCCTATCTTACTGACAAACACGCTCTCGGTCTGGGATGTCGCCAACGGTCTGGTTGATTATATGATCGGGCTGCCCGGCAACGAACAGGTTCGCTCCATCAACCCGATTGTCGGTGAAACCAACGACGGCGGACTCAATGACATTCGAGGCCGCCACGTCTCGCGGGAGAACGCCCTTGAAGCAATCCGAAAGGCATCGTCCGGTCCGGTGAACGAGGGAAGCGTCGGGGCGGGAACCGGGACCAGTTGTTTTGGATGGAAGGGCGGGATCGGAACGAGCTCTCGTGTTCTTCCACCAAAGCTCGGCGGCTACACGGTCGGCTCTCTCGTCCAGACGAACTACGGCGGAGTGCTGGAAATTGCCGGCGTCCCTATCGGCAGAGAGCTCGGCCGATACAGCTTCCAGGAGCAGTTGGATTACAAGGGCGACGGTTCGTGTATGATCGTCATTGCAACGGATGCGCCGCTGGACCGTTCGCAGTTGAAGCGGTTGGCGAAGCGGGCAACGCTCGCCCTCGGCCGAACGGGATCTTCGATGAGTCACGGCAGCGGAGTTTATGTGATCGCATTTTCCACCGCAAAAGAACTCCGGATTCGCGGTTTAGATGAACGCGTTCAGCAACAGAGCCGATTCAAGGAAGACGACCTGTCTCCATTCTTCCAGGCTGCCGTGGAGGCAACGGAAGAGGCGATCTACAACTCGCTCTTGAAGGCCACAACTGTCAAAGGTCATCGCGGGCGGGAAGTGGAATCACTCCCCATTGAGCGTGTGAAGGATTTATTGAAGAAATACGGAAGGATACAGTAGCGAAGACGATTCGTAACTCAACTACTCAAGTTGACCGCCTCAGGAA
>DMMN01000301.1 GCA_003453835.1 Bacteroidota bacterium
CTCGTGGTCGATCGCAATCTTGTCGATCACAATGCGCTCGATGTACACGGGAAAACCGAACGTGTCCTTCTTCACCGTGGTCGGATTCACGACGACGAGTCCTTCCACCGTGGGGAACCAGAGCCGACCGTCTTTTGTACGGCACGCCGCGCTGTTGGTCCCGCCGCTACATTCGCTGCTTTTCATGCCGTCGACTTCGTTGAACGTCAGCACATGCAACGTCGTCGATCTCCTTCCCGCATGGGCGTCTAGATCTCTTTTGAAGATCCGAGATATCCCACGGGTACTGCTGAGCCAAAAGCTGTCCTCTTCATCGTCCAGAATGGAATAGATGATGTCGTCGACGAGTCCGTCGGAACTTCTCCAGGTCGTGAACGTACCGTCCTTGAACCTGCAGATGCCGCCGCCGTTGGTGGCGATCCAGAGAACTCCGTCATGATCAACGGAGAGTGAGGTAACGAACTCGCTCGGAAGGCCTTGCTCCCCCTTGAAAACGGTAATGCTGTCACCAACCAACTTGTTGAGTCCCCCCCCCGACGTTCCGACCCAGATTGCCCCCGCGCGATCTTCGGCGATCGAGGAAACGAAATCATTGGAAAGTCCGTTCTTTGTCTGGAAAACCGTGAGCTTTCCGTTCGCATATCTGTTCAAACCTCCGCCATTCGTTCCGATCCAAATGTTTCCTTTCGTGTCTTCATTGATGGCTCGGATGAACTTGTTCGAGATCGCTTCAAGCTCGCGAGGACGATCAAAGCGTCTATTTCGATAGAGCGTGACCCCCCCACCCCATGTGCCGATCCACATGGTCCCTTTTGAATCCTCAAAGATTGGGCGGATGAAATCATTCGAAAGACCATGCTTCGTCGTAAAGACCGAGAAGGCTCCGTTCTTCAAGATATTGATCCCTCCGCCGTTCGTCCCGATCCAGATCCTCCCCTTTTGATCTTCGAAGACGCTGCGGACATAATCGATTGAGAGCCCCTCCTTTGTCGTGTAGGTCAACACCTTTGTCTTCCGAAGCCGATTCAAGCCGCCCCGCTCCGTCCCGATCCAGATGTTCCCCTCCGTATCCTGCGCAACGGCGGATACAAAGTTATTGGCAAGTCCTTCATTCATCGTGTAGGTGTCGACAAGTTTTCCATCGTATCGACTCAGCCCGCTGCCGTTGGTTCCGATCCAGAGTGTTCCCTCATCGTCGACCATCAGCGAGGCAACGTAGCTGTTGGGAACCGCGTTCCAATTCGTCTGCCTGATAAACCTGCCATCTTGATACCGAGCAAGACCGTTACTGGTTCCGATCCACAGGCGTCCTTCCTGGTCCTGACTGATCGATTTGACGTTGTCGTCGGGTAATCCGTGTTTGACTGAAAAGCGCTCAATCCTTCCGTGGGCAAGTTTATTCAATCCGCCGCCATTGGTGCCAACCCAAAGGATCCCCTGCCGGTCCGAGAAGAGACAGCGCACGAAATTGCTCGCCAAGCCATTGCTTGTGGTCATAGCTTCGAAGAGACCGTCTCGATATCGTACCAATCCGCCGCCGTACGTACCAATCCAAAGGACGCCGGCACTGTCCTGCGCAATCGAGGAAATGTAATTGTTGGACAACCCGTTGGCAGTCGTAAAACTCTCGAACCTCCCTTTCTTGAGCCTCGTCAAGCCTCCACCACCTGTCCCGATCCAGAGCGCTCCCTCTGCGTCTTCGAAGAGAACGGAAAGGGCATTATTCAGAAGGCCGGGCGTGTTTGCGATATCAAAGTTTGTGAACTTGACGCCGTCAAAACGAGACAATCCCCGTTGCGTGCCGAGCCATAAATATCCGTCTGACGATTGGAGAATGCTGTTGATGGTATTATCCGGCAAACCGTCGTCTGTTTGCCAGCGATCGAACTTGTATTGTGTGATCGCGCGAGCGCGAGTAAGAGAGCCGAGGGGAAGAACCTGACTGACGAGTTGGGGGACAAGTACGGAAGTCAGGATGAAGACGGTGATCGTGCGAAGATGTGGCGAAGGACTTTTGAGGCGAACTGCGATCATTGAATCGACGGAGATTGAGAGAGACAAAGCCGAACTCGTGACTTGGTCGAAGTGGCAGACCACGTCGAGTTTATGCCCGTTTCCTATGAATGTTTCGGACGGTTCGTCGGGCGGATGGGCTTCTCGAAGATGAGACTTGTATGCCTGTGGGCTCCAAAATATCCAACGAGGCCCGGAAAGTCAAGGGGATTGCCGAGATTCTGCCGGGCAGCGCGACTACGCCTCCTCGTTCAAATAATCGTTGATAATTGAGGGGAGATTCGCGATCATTGCCGATGTTTTATCTCCAGGAGGTCGTCCATGAAGGTTCGACAACGGCTCGGGTTGGTGTCAGCGTCGCTTCTGCTCTTTCACGCGGCTCCGGCTCAGTCTTTTAGCATCATCTACAAATTCACCAAGGGGGAGGAAAGGCGATACAAATCGACCGTTACAACGCAGAGCCTCTTTGAGTCAAAGAAATCGCGCGTCGTTACCGTCATGACCGAGATTTTTGAGACTCACAGAACGGATACCGTCTATGAGGACGGCTCGGCAGACATAACGCTCATTCGAGATTCCGTCATCGTCACAGAGAACAAGAAACGAGCGAAGAGAGAGTCGGAAGAGTCGCTGGTGGGTATTCCCATTGCGTATCATATCGCAAAGTCGGGCGCTCTCACAATCGTGCGGGCGCTCGAACGCCTCACCAGCGATCAAAAGGCAGATCTTGAGTCCATTTTGAAAAGCCTGGAAAAGAAGAAGGGACTCGTCCCGGAAAGGAATGTTCAGGTCGGCGAGTCGTGGCAGTTCGAGGTTCCGATCACGCAGCGTTCTTCATCGCTGAGCTGGGACGGATCGGTGAAAATGACCTTCAGATTTGCCGGGACCGAGCGGTGCGGCGGAAACGACTGCGCAATCATCCGGGCCGATGGAACTTCGAGCCTCCTTCTCTCTGGAGATGATTTCTCCGGCACCATCTCCGGCACGTCGCGCGGCACCATGGCCTTCTCCATACAGCTTGGGAAAGACCTCGATTGGTTCATCGAGACGGAAGCGGCCGGCACGATTGAAACACAGCGGGGAACGATCAAAATGAAGTTTGCGTCGGGATTCAAAAGCGAGTTGTTGCAGTGATTGCCGGGGAGCAACGCGCTTGATCCGCCGGAGCTCTGATGACCCCGGCATCATCGAATCTCCTTGTCTCCGCCGGCAGAATTGTCTTCCCGCTTCTGTTCCGGTTTGTTCAGACGCCAGAGATCCATCGCGGATGTGATCTCTTCAGCTTTTGGATATGTGGAAGCCGTTCTCCCTGTCAGTAAATAGCGGAGATCGTGATAGATGTGAAAGAGGACGGTCGAGAGGGCATGTTTGTGAAGTCTTCGGGTGGAGACGAACGCCTTCGGTCGTGTCTCGAACTTGCAAAGCCCCAGCTCGGAAATCCTTCGACTCAGATCCAGATCTTCCGTAATGCCGAAGTCCTCACGAAACCCCCCTACTTGCACGAACGACTCGCGACGATATGCAACGCAGACACCTGGGAACAAGGCGAGACCGAAGGCGTTGAAGACTCCCACGAGAAGATATGTGCCGTGGTAGATAAAACGCGCAAACCAGCTTCCACCGGTCGGCAGCGCCCGCACTGCAACACCCACGACCTGAGAATCCTGGAAGAGCCGGTCAATCGTCCGTAGGTACCCCGGCCCCAGCACAACATCGGCATCCAGGAAGACGAGAATTTCCCCGGACGCTTCGTGCGCACCCTGATTACGCCCATGTGCAATTCCACGCCGATCCGAACGGACAATCTTATCTACATAATTTCGACCGACATTGATCGTACCGTCTGTCGAATTCGAATCCGACAGAATGATCTCAAAATCCGTCCGCTCGTACGCCTGGTTCTGGACCGACTGGAGGCAAGCCTCAATGAAGTCGCGTTCATTATAGGTCGGTATGACAATCGTAAACCTCATTCGCTCACGCTTTCATCCCGACGAAGACGATTCGACAACGAGTCCCCATCGAGCCTATCGTGCCTCGACTGTTGCGATACGAGTTTTCGAAACCTCGATCCCTTCCACCGAAAGCTCCCCAGAAGTCCCAGGAATCCGAAGGCGGTGACATAGAGCGGGTGCAGCAATGCCGTCGGTAAGAAATATCGGAGCAGTGATCTCTCGCCAAACACTATCGCTGCCTGACGGAGAAATGCATACTCGAACAGTGATTTTACCCCCCAGGCACTGAGGCCCGGCCAAGCTACATCGTCGAATCCTGCCAGGGTGAGACACGCAGCCAGCACGATGAAGACATTCAGAAGATAGACGGATGCAAGCCCTATCACCATCATGGGCTCGTAGTGGGTCCCCTTGCTTGCGTATCGAATGCGTTGATGCCAAAACTGCTTCCAGCTTGTGGGGGCAGCGGCAGGGACAAATGCCTCTCGATTCAGCGCGAACGAGAACTTGCCGAGATTCTCCCTTGCCGCGAGATGAACGAAGAGATCGTCGTCGCCTGAAATCCATTGTTTGATTCTTTCAAACCCATTTGCCTGAAGAAAGGCCTCTTTGCGATAGCTCAGGTTTGTTCCGGTCGCGGTCAGGGGGCGGCCAAGTCCGATACTGGCAGCCGCGATTGCCGCGAGCGAGAAATAGTCCAGGGCAAGCATTCCTCTCAAAAGCCTTAGCGTGGGGACATCGAAGCGATAGGGGGAATAACCCAGAACAACCATCACGCCTTCATCATAAAATCCAACCATCGCCCGTACCCACGTTGGGGGAGGTGAACAATCTGCATCCGTGAGGAGTACGATCTCACCCGTGGACGATCGGATGCCGAGGTCAAGCGCGCGTTTCTTCGGAGCGAAGTCCAACCGCTCGTCCGATATCCGGATGCTTTTCAGATTATCATGCCCGGCCATCATCTTCGAGAGAAGACCCTCGGTGCCGTCGTCCGAGCGATCATCAACAACGACGATCTCGAGCTTGTCTTTCGGATACTCCTGGTGAAGGAGGCAGGCGAGCAGTCGAGGGAGATTTCCCGCCTCGTTCCTTGCCGCAACGACAACCGACACCGTCGGGAGATGCATCTCGTCAGCAGGGATTCGGCGTTGCCGAACGCGTCGGTGAAAGCGGGCACATCCCACCATCAGCGCGATAAGCGCCAGGAGATAGAATCCCAGCAGGCACTCCACGATAAGAGTAACTACGATCAAGGAAGACTCCATCTAGTAGTTGATGTCGAGATAGAGTCGTGCTGTCTTCTCCCGCGCGCTCAGTTGACTCACGAGGTTCGCGTTCTCGCGTCGGGCATATGCTGCCTTCAGACCGGCAAACATATCTCGGGAGAACTGGTAGCGCAGATCCAACCCCACGAGATGGCTCGTTTCCAGGATTCCGCTCAGGAATCCCTTGGCCGTCCCCTCCTCGGATCGATGCGCCGTGAAGAGATCCCCCTTTCCTTTTCGCACATAGTCATATCCGAACGAGCAGGTGACATCCCGCGTCGGTCGCAACAGGAGGCTCAGGTGAAAGCGCTCGGCGTTCGGCCCCAGGCGAGACCCCAGACTTGCCCCGTAGTGCGCATAGACGTTCAGCGAATCGTCATGAGTATAGACGAATGGATCGACTCTCGTGAAGGTGGCGAAGACTTCAAGTTCTCTGACTTGCAGCGGTTGCGCCCAATGGATTCCCGCCATGTAGGCAAGCTTGTTTCCCCAGTACGTGCCAAGAGGAAAGTCGAGAGAAAAATCATCGAGAAAGATTTCGGCGTACGCTCGAAGTCCTGGTGCGAGAATGGTGGCGGCATCGATCCCAAACGTATTGTTGTCACGGTCGCCAAGCTGATGTTCGATGATGTGATAGGGAACCAGAGGATTCAAGTAGGCGAGTTCCGCTCCGCGGTTCGCGTAGACCACCGTTTCGTAGGCACCGATCTGAACGCCGCCCCCGAGCAGCACGTCGAGCCGATGGCCCGCCAGAAATCGCTGCAGTCCTATTCCCTGAAGGTTTGCGTGAACATAGGTGAAACGGAATCTCTTGAAGTCCAGGGAAAAATGGACTTGGTCCATCGGCTCATTCAGGACAGCGAGTCCGAGCTGTTCCTGTAATCCACTCCCCCAACCGAAATACATTCTCCCCACGGAAAATCTCATCGGTCCGGCGTGCGCGGTGACGTACCCCGTCGCTTGATCGGTGAACACTCCCTTTCCAACGGTTACTTGCGTCGCTCCGCGGCCAACATCAAACCGCTCTTCCTGGTCTTCGGCTCCGAGCGTCATGCCGCTGCGAGCGTCCATGCCGAAGAAGAGGTGCTTCCCAAACCGTCCGCGGATATTTCCTGCCGCAGTTGTCCGAGAGATCGTTTCGTCAGGGAGTTCTACGTGATCGCGATGAATCTCAAGTTCCTGGATTCCTCGGACGTCGAAGAACAATTGCGTGCTTCCCTCCTCGAATCGATAGGCATGGATTTCCCCATCCTCCGGGAGACGTTCGCCGATGTTTGGATCGGAAAACTCGCCCAGTAACTGCTGCAGCAATGCCTCATCGGCTTTGGAGAGGTCTCTCCTCTGCTCGTCCATCTGTTTCAGCAGTGTATGGGCTTCTCCGCGAGTCAAGGGGAGAACCCGCAGTGCATAGGAGTCGAAGAGTCCCAGCGTTTCGCCTTTGATCAGAAGCGGGTAAACCTGATGGTTGAGAGGAACGGTGACGTGTTGTGCCGTGGCAACGCACAGTGTGGCTGGCAGGAGAATCAGGTGGACGAATCTGGTGCGGTTCATGATCAGTTGAATAATAACTTAGCGAAAACTCGAATCGTATTCATCAAGAAAATGGCCAACCAGAGTCGTATGGCCCGGTGGAATCGATGGTCGACGGAAGCATTCGTCCGCGCAACGACTCAGTTGTTTGACCACGGATGGTGCACCGATTGACACCGATAAAGAACAGAGTAGTTACTCCTCCGCAACGATGTGCCGTTCTTCTCGAACGCTCTTGGACGCAAGGATGGCGGCGGCTCTTCCGCTCATCACAGCACCTTCGATGGTCGCCGGATAGCCGGTGTTCGTCCAATCTCCCGCCAGGAAGAGATTCTCAAGCTCCGTCTTGCACGATGGTCTCGTCGAATCGATACGGGGCTTCGGCGAAAAAGTCGCCCGCTTCTCCTTCATAACGATCGAATGCACGAGTTGTGCCCTTTCGACGTCTGGGAGAACACCCCTCAAATCCTCCAACGCGATACCAACGAGCTGCTCCTTGCTCATCTCTACATAGCTTGAAGCTCCGCTGATGACGACCGAGAGGTACTGTCGTGTGGAATCCCGATTGCCGAGGAGCAGAGACTTGTTGAACACCCATTGAATGCGGGAATCGAGAAGCGCCGCGAATGCGTTCCGCATGACCGGGCGATCGAACCAGAGATTGATGGTGATAATCGGCGATGAGTCGAGTCGGCGAGCACGCTCCACCGATTCGCAATTGGCAAGGATCTCCGGCAAACCGTACTGGGGAACGGCAGCAACATACGCACGAGCAACCTTCCGACTTCCATCTCCACAGATCACTCCTTCTACACGCCGGTCGCGAATCTCAATCTTTTCCACGCCGTTCCCCGCCTCCACGCTCGAACGGTTCGATCTCAGGTACCGAATCGCCGGATCGACCAACAACTCACTTAATCCAACCTTCGGAATCAGAAGCGATGAGTTTTCTCTCTTTCCTGAAAACGCCGCGCGCAACACGCGATAGAACATCAGCGCCGAGACGGTCTTCGGATCATCGTTCAATGAGCCGATGGCGATAACATCCCAGAGATATTTCTTGTTCTCCGTTGGCTGACCAAGCCCCATTAGCCACTGATCGACCGTAAGGTAGTCGAGTCCGGGCTCGACGGAGCGGGGATCTTTCTGCAACTCCCATCCGACGCGGAGCAACTTCATTCGGTCCATGAACGAGATGGTGCGAAGACGGATCAGCCCGCCCACGAGATGTAGAGGTGCGGGGAGCGCAGGGCAGGAGAGCGAGCTGCCGCCTTTCTGCGGATGAAGAAAATCGATATGGAGGTTTGGCTGAAGCGCCGCGAGATGATCCGAGCCGATGGTTCTCAGGTACCAACGCGTTTCGGCATAGCATCCCATCATCAAGTGCTGTCCGTTATCGACGGCGTCGCCCGTCAGCTCGTCGACGAATGAATACGTCCGCCCCCCAAGATGCCGGCGTTGCTCCAGGACAAGCACCGAGAAGCCTCGCGACGTCAGATCGACCGCCGCGCTGAGCCCGCTCAGACCGCCGCCGACGACGATGACATCGGGACCCCCGGGAGGAGGACCGAAGGAATGTTCATCTGATGGTTGCACGGCGGAGTTGAAGTTTCGGATTGATGGGAGGATGGTGCAGGTTCCCGGTGTTCCATCGTTCAACGACGCTTCTTGCCACGGGCGGAATCAGGCGGGAAGTTCGGTTCGTATGTAGCGGTGGAAATTCTTGGGGAGTTTGTTGCGCATCCGTAGGATCATCGCGACGAGAAATTTCACAGGTGACGCGAGACGAATGCGTTTGGAGAAGACATCGTAGTTTGCCCGCTCAATTCGCAAGAGAAGCAGGTAATAGATATTCCCCATCGCCCGTGCGGCATAGAACAGAGGCTTGTCATCTTCGGCGAGACAACTTTTCGCTTTCCTGAAGAACTCGTGAGCCCGCTCGCATTCGTACTTCATGAGATTTCGGAACGGCTCGTTGTACACCGAGTCCATCAGCTCCTCCTCCGAGTAGCCGAAGCGCCGGAGGTCTTCCCGGGGAATGTAGATGCGTCCGCGCTTCGCGTCGGACTTGATATCGCGGAGAATATTCGTCAACTGCAGTGCAATCCCCAGGTTGATCGCGTATTGCTTTGTCCGATCGTGGTGATAGCCGAAAACCTCGGCGCAAATCAACCCGACGGTCGACGCCGCCCGGTAACAGTACTCCTGCAGCTCATCAAACGTTTTGTACCGATTCTTCTTCAGGTCCATTTCCATCCCCTTGAGCAGGTCATGGAAATGCCGGACCGGGATGTTGAATTTCTTGATGACGCTGGAGAGTTTGTTCAGGATCGTGGAGCGCGACTCACCGTAGAGCGCGCGCTGCAACTCGGCGGTCCATTGTCGCAGCCTCCGGTGCTTCTCCTTTACATCGGATCCCTCGTCCACGATGTCATCCGTGTAGCGACAGAACGCATAGATCGTCTCGATTGCCTCCCTCTTCGTTGAAGGAAGAAAGAGGAACGAATAGAAGAAGTTGCTGCGCCTGTTCTGTGCAAGATCAGGAGCAAACGACTCTGCCGTATAGACCGTAAGTGCTGCCACCGGGTTCCGATCAGTGAATTATCCGAAGAAAGAGGAAACGACGAGCCCCGTCTTGTCGAAGGTCGTGAGCGTGGGGCGCTGTTGAAGAACGTTGAACTCGATCATCTCGATCTTCTTGAGAATCTTCATCCCCCCATTCCACGTCAGCTTCAACTCTCGCCGAAGATCTGTTCCAACCTCTCCCAGCAACGGCCTCCCGTGGAGGAAGAGCCGTTCGGTCCGCTCGACTTGATAGACCATGATATCTTTGAACTCAGCGGAAAACTTCTTTTCAAACAACTCTTCTTCTGAATATCCAAACTCGCGAATATCTTCCATCGGAATATAGACTCTATCCTTCTCAAGGTCAACCAAAACATCTTGCCAGAAGTTTGTGAGCTGAAGTCCCGTGCAGATCGCATCCGAAAGCAGCATCAACGACTCGCCGCGATAGCCGAAGAGCAACAAGACCAGCCTGCCGATCGGATTGGCCGAGTTGTCACAATAGTGCAGGAGGTCGTCAAATGTCTCGTACCGATGGGTCGTAACATCCGACCGGAAGGCGAAGAGCAGATTCTGGAAGAGCCTCCGGGGTATTTCAAAACGGTCAACCGTCTCACGCAACGCAACGAAAACCGGATGTTCGGCATGGCCACGATAACACTCCGTCAATTGTTCGTCCCACTCGTTCAGGCTGTCGATCCGCTCGGCCGGCGTTAAGCCCGACTCGTCTGCGAAATCGTCGGCGATTCGAGCGAACGCATAGAGAGCGCAGACGTGCCTTCGCTTCTCTTTTGGGATGAGCCAGGAGGCAACGGGAAAATTCTCGTAGTGCTCACGAGTGAG
>DMMN01000176.1 GCA_003453835.1 Bacteroidota bacterium
TTGACGGCGTTGATGGAGTGAATAGCATTCGCGAAGTCTTTAATGACTGAGTTGTGATCGTTTACTTCCGTGACCGTTCCCGTAACGACGAATGAGGCGCCGGCGAGGGCCTTCTTGCGTGCCTCCNNGTCTCCGCTGCAAGCGCATGTGCGACGGCGATGTCGGGCTTGTTGCGCGGAATCGGCTTCGTGTTACTTATGAATTCCGCGGAGGTCGTCTTTCCCCCTTCAATCAGCATGTAGGCCGTTGATATCGCCTCCAGCCCAATCCTCTTGATAATCGGGGCGGCGAGAACCTGATTGCCGATTAAATGTTCCGGATTGCGGCCGCTGATAAGAACAAGAAACAGAATCGCGTCCGCCGCCGCCGACACCTGAAACAGGCTACCTGGGAAGATGACGACGGGGNNGATCTGGAGATGCTTCTCAAACTCATCCGTCAGCATCAGGCTACCCCCCACCAGAAAGCCGTCGGCGCCCGCCTCCGTTGCATCGCGCACAAACGAAGGCAGACTGTCCCCATCGCTCTTGTCCGGATCAATCAAGACAAGATACCCCGCTCCACGCTCTCTCTTGGTCTTGAGGAGTTGTTCGAAGGTTGACATGTGCTTTCAGGCTTTAAGGAATGATCGAACGATTGCCGCTGTAGATTGCAGAGCCGAATCGAGTTTCGAGACTTCTTTTCCGCCGGCGGTCGCCAGGTGGGCTTTCCCTCCTCCTCCTCCTCCGACGAGCTTTGCTACGACGCCAACAACCTTGCCCGCCTCTATCCGTTTCCCCGCTACGAGGTCATCCGTCACGACGCAGACGAAGGAGACTTTGTCATCGAAGATGGCGGCGAGAAGTCCGACTCCCGTGCCGAGCTTTGACCGAAGAGTATCTCCTAGTGCCTTCAGCTCGTCCAACGAGTTTACATCGACCTTCGATGAAACGAGTCTCAAGCCGTCGATTGCCTCGGCCTTCTCGATCAGATCGTCGATTCCCGTTGAGAGCGATGTCACTCTGAATCTGGAGAGTTCCCGTTCCAAAATCTTCTTCCTCTCAAGGAGTTCGAGTGCAATGCTTTCGATCGCAAGGAGTCGGTGAACGCGCTCATTGAACGATGCCCGGAGTCCGTGGGATTCCAGCGCGGTTGATGCCGTCGCCCGCCGGATGGTTCCCAGCCTGACGCCAATCTCCTCCAGCGACCCATACTCGCTCGTGCCTCCTTTGCCCGCCAATTCCATTCGGAGTACTTCAACCTGGTTGAGCTGGTCGGAGATGTACTCGATCCGTTCGGAGATTGTTCGATCCTGAAGCTTCAACAGTTCAACCGCGTGGTCGGCGGTTACCGCCTCAATACGCCTGACTCCGCTGGCGACACTCCCCTCCGAGCGGAACTTGAAATAGCCGATTTCGGCTGTCGACTTCACGTGCGTTCCACCACAGAACTCCCGGCTGAATTCAGTGAACTCGACCACATTCACGCGGTCGCCGTACTTGTCGCCAAAGAACATCAACGCGCCCATGTTCTTGGCTTCTTCGAACGGTATGTTGCGATGGTGGATGAGCGCGATGTCTTCTTTGATCTTCTCGTTGACGAGATCTTCGATTGCCGCGAGCTCTTCCTCGGTTACCTTTGCAAAGTGGGCAAAGTCGAATCGGAGGTGGTCTGGTGCCACAAGCGAGCCTGCCTGATGAACGTGTGTACCAAGAATGCTCCTCAAGGCGGCGTGGACCAGGTGCGTCGCCGTGTGATTGCGCATAATTGCATGCCGGCGCTGGACATCGACTCTGGCCTTGACGTGTTCCNNCCTGTCAACCTCGATGGTTCCCTGGTCGCCGACTTGCCCTCCGGCCTCACCGTAAAAGGGGGTGACGTCGAGAACGAGCAGGTGCCGATCTCCTTTGACCAGTGTCGCCTCCGCTTCCAACTCGTCATACCCGACGAACCGGAGGTTTCCATTGGAGACATCTTTGGCGAAACTTTGAAGGACTTCCTTCTCGGGAATGTAGACGGACGGGGAAGATCCTTCGGCTTTGATCTCTCGTCCCTCCGAGGCGCGCGAGCGTTCACGCTGCCGCTCCATGAGGATTTGAAATCCCGCTTCGTCGATTGTGAGATTTCGCTCCGTTGCGATCAGGGCCGTTAGATCGGCGGGGNNCATCGTCACCACTCACCATCCGGGAGTGACCGGCGACCGTTCTGGCTGCGACCTCCTCAAATATTTCGAGCCCGCGGTCCAGCGTGGCGTTGAATCCCTCTTCTTCCCCCTTGAGGATCTTTTCGATTTGAGCCTGCTTCTTGACGATTTCCGGGAAGACGCCTCCCATGGTTTCAACGAGAGTGGAAACCAATCTGAAGATGAATGGTTCGTGCAGCCCCAGGGTTCGCCCGAACCGCGCAGCGCGGCGGAGAAGCCTGCGCAACACGTAGCCACGCCCATCGTTGGAGGGAAGCGCCCCGTCGCCGATGGCAAACGTCAATGTCCGAACGTGGTCGGCGATAACGCGCATCGCCGTATCGATATTGAATTGCCNNTCGGCAATGCGGGAGATGAGAGACGTGAAGACGTCGGTATCGTAGTTCGAATCTTTGTTCTGCAGAACGGCGCACATACGCTCGAAGCCCATCCCCGTATCGACATGTTTGGCGGGAAGCGTCGTCAGCTTGCCCGTCGCATCCCGATCGTATTGGATGAACACAAGATTCCAGATCTCCATCACTTCGGGGAGGCCGGCGTTCACCATCGAGGCGGTGGCTGATGCGTCCACGGTCCGGTCGATGTGAATCTCCGAGCACGGGCCGCAGGGCCCCGTTTCACCCATCTCCCAGAAGTTGTCTTTCTCACCGAAACGAAGGATGTGGCTGCGGTCGATGTCCGTGACTTCTCTCCAGAG
>DMMN01000309.1:0-20284 GCA_003453835.1 Bacteroidota bacterium
AACAGACGGCTATCGAGGAGCGAGGGGTGTGTTTTCTAAACATCGGAATCATCGAAACAGTCCAGTAGTTACCTTTCGCAATGCAATTGAGAGGAGCCCCTACAAGGGATGGTGGCAAGCGGCGGCGACAACGATACACGCTCGACTCAATGAGGCCTCGTGACCGCGAATCTGGCCGTGCCGCAGCACCTGGAAGTCACGCGTGCTCGCGTCACTCTTCGTACTTCGGAATGCCTAACGACCTCGATACGATCACGAGGCTGAGAATACTCGAAATGACGCCCGTCGAGTGCGGGTAGAAGTCTAAGCTTGGCGAACCCACGAGAACAGCGCGGCCCGTCTTCGTCGCGTATCGCGCGTTTGATTTCCGCAGAAACGTCTTCCAGGGAGAGTTATGAACATCCTTATTAGCGATCAAATCGAGCAGGCGTGTGTCGACCTGCTGAAGGCAGAGGGCTTCGACGTCGACGTCAAGACGAACTTGACCCCGGAAAATCTCAAGCGGATCATCGNNATGAACACGCCCGGAGGCAACACCGTCTCGACCGCCGAACACACGATGTCGTTGCTCTTGTCGCTTGCCCGCAATATCCCCCAGGCGAGCGAATCGCTGAAGCAGGGGAGATGGGATCGAAAGAAATACACGGGAACCGAGCTCCTGGAGAAGACCGTCGGCATCGTGGGCTTGGGGAAAATCGGGCGGGAGGTGGCTCTCCGTTGCCAGGCCTTCGGCATGATTACGATCGGCTACGACCCGGTGATGTCGGCGGAAGCCGCGGCGAAACTCAACATCGAGCTCATCTCACTCGATGAGCTCTTCAAACGATCCGATTTCATTTCCGTTCACACGCCGTTGACGGAAGAGACGCGAGGCATGGTGAACGATCAAGCGATCGCGGCGTGCAAAGATGGAGTGCGCATTCTCAACTGTGCTCGTGGTGGGATCGTTGACGAAGCCGCGCTTCTGCGTGGACTAGAATCGGGGAAGGTTGCGGGCGCCGCGCTCGACGTGTTTGTCAAAGAGCCGCCGGGTGACCATCCGCTGCTGAAACATCCGAAAGTGATTGCGACGCCGCACCTTGGGGCCTCCACGGAGGAAGCTCAGGAAAAAGTGGCAAGACAAATTGCCGTCCAGATTGCTGATGCTCTCAAGGAGCGGGGCATAGCGGGAGCAATCAATGGCGAAGCGCTCCAGATGGCTCTGCGCAAAGAAGTGAAGCCGTATGTCGCTCTGGCGGAGAAACTCGGCAGCCTCCAGGCGCAACTGATGAACGGTCAACTCAAGAAGATCACCGTAACGTGCAACGGCACGTTTCTAACGCAGTCGATGGAACTGATCACGGCTGCCGTGATGAAGGGGATCTTTTCGCGTCTCATGTCCGAGCCCGTCAATCTTGTAAACGCGCTTGCAATCGCGAAGGAAATGGGAGTTCTTATCAACGAAGAGCGTGAAGCGGAGAGCGCCACCTACACGCACCTCGTTACACTCTCGTATGAGACTAATAAAGAGGCCCGACGTTTTGCAGGTACCGTTTTCGGAAACTCGCACGCCCGGATCGTCCGGATCGACGACTACCATTTCGAAATCTCTCCGGAGGGTCACCTTCTGATATATTCAAACATTGACCGGCCCGGTATGCTCGCGAGTGTTGGCTCGATCCTCGCCGCGGAAAACATCAATATTGCCGGGCTCTCGTTGGGCCGCGACAAACCCGGTCAGAGAGCGCTTACCATCATCAACATCGATAGCCCGATTCCGGCCGCGGCAATGCAGAAGCTGGAGCAGATTGATGGCGTATTCGAAGCGAAAGCGGTCAAGCTCTAGACCTCCTCAGGGGGACGTCTCGGGCGACCTTCGTTTCCTGCATATCTTGTCGTAAGTTTACATAGTGGCAGGGGATAGCGAGTGATGGAAAGTGTAAAAAAGACTTGACAAACCAGGACTCATCCTATATATTTGCTCAGCCCCGCATCTCTTAAACCGCTTTATGAGCGTTTCTTTTCAAAAGGAGGTGATCTGCTAGTTCGAGCGTCGCTGGAAGATTGTTACGCTCGACCCCGGGACGTTGAGACAACGTTTCCTCCGAGCTTCGGCTCAACCGCCAACTTCAAGGCGGCACACCGCATCAAGCGGAGTTGTACCCTCCGTGCTCGATCGGAAGGATCGAGACGAAATTCTGGTAGAAGTCCCTTCATTACAAACACATTCTCCACACTAAGAAGGAGGTAGAATATGTTCCGTAAGCTATTTATAGCTTTCACCGCCTTTTTCCTTCTTCCGATTCTTCTCGTCGCGCAAGATGGTAAGTTGCGTGGCAAGGTAACGGACAGAGAATCAGGCGAAGCACTGATTGGGGCGAACGTCGTCCTCGACGGCACGAACCTCGGTGCTTCAACGGATATCAACGGCGAGTACATTATTCTCAGCGTGCCGCCGGGAGTCTATACCGTGGGGGGGTCGTACATTGGTTACTCTTCATTTACGATCACCAATGTTCGTGTAAGCTCCAATATCACGACGACTCAAGATTTCAGACTCTCCAGCACTGCCATCCAGGTTCAAGGTGTCGAGGTCGTTGCCGACAGACCCCTTATCCAACGTAACACCACCAACACCGTTCGCATCAATACCCAAGAGAATCTAAAGAACCTCCCGCTCCGCGGGTTGCAGAACATCATTGCTCTCGAAGCCGGTGTCGTGCAGCAGGGTGGAAACCTGTACGTCCGTGGTGGACGCGCCGGTGAGGTTGCTTATTACATCGACGGTGCGAACACGACGAACCCAATCTTCAACAGCCAGAACGTCGGTGTCATTCAGGAAGCGCTTGAGGAGTTTCAACTGCAAACCGGCGGGGACACGGCCGAGTTCGGGGGCGCCAGTGCCGGTTCGGGCATCATCCGCACGTCGGTTCGAACAGGTGGTTCTTCATTAAAAGCGACCATCGACTATCAGACGGATGATTTTGCAAAACCAGGCGAGCAGTTCCTGAACACATCCTCGTTTGGATATCGGAACGGCGTGCTCACGATCGGCGGACCGCTGTTCTCCGGTGCCCGCATCTTCGTAGCCGGGCAGCACAACTATCTCCGGAATCGTCAACAAATGTTTCTCGAGCCGTTCCGCTTTGACAGCTTGCGAACGGATGCTCTGGGAAGCAGACCGGAAGGCGAACTCTTACCGGGTCCGGTTGAGCTGAAGCGAAACTATCTCTACAACAACTGGAGCATGAATAACTCCGGACAAGGTACGTTGCTTTTCGATATGAATCAGCTTGCGGACGTGCCTATCAAACTACGTTTCACCGGAAGCTACGCGTTCAATCGCGTGCCCGGTGGCGGTTCCTGGCCCGGAGCATTGGGAAACATCTACTCGAAACCATCGCGCTATACGTGGAACGACACGGAGACGATGTTCGGCAACCTTCGAGCAACGCATGTTCTGAGCGCTACCACGTTTTACGAAGTGGGTGTCTCATATCAGAATCGCTCGGCGAAGTCGTACGACCAGGATTTCAAAGACGACTGGAAATCCTACCCGGATAGTGTCGCTAATGCCGCGTTGGGATTTACCGGCTGGCGCACCCGTTATGATGGTCCGCTCGGTTACAGCACCATCTTTAATTTCGGTTTCGCCCATCCGGATGCGCCGAACAACGGCTACAGCAAGAACAGCCAGTGGTCGATCGGCGCGACATTCGACTTCACTTCACAGATCAATCCGAACTGGGAACTGAAAGCCGGCGGCGGACTCGAGAGCTGGGTCTATCGCACGTTTGGCGTCGGGAGCATTACGGGGTACCTGAAGTTCCTCGACACCAACGGTGATGGCGTCACGGATCGGACGTTTGCCAGCGATTTCGAGCGGTACGTTCGTCTGAATCGCGCAGGGGGCATTACGCAGATCGGTTATGACATTGACGGGAACGAGCTCGATAGCGGGCCGCTTGCCCCGAAGAAACCCCTCTTCGCGAACGCATACATCCAAAACAAGTTCGAGTTCAACGACCTGATTCTGAACGTCGGTGCGCGGTTTGAGTTCCTCGATCCGAAAGGATCCTCGATCCGCAAGACCCTCAATCCCGCCACGGGAGCAGAAGACTTTCAGGAGCCGGTGATCGACCAGACACTCGGCGTCATTCCGGACGATCAATTTGTCGACACGGACCCATTCAGCTTCCTGTTGCCGAGAGTCAGTTTCTCTTTCCCTGTCACAGATCGAACGGTCTTCTATGCCCTGTACGGGAAGTATGTTAATATGCCGTCGCTCAACCAGATGTACATCGACAATGTCACGCTGAGCGGTTTGGTCAATCCGTCGACCCGTTCGCCGTATAACTTGTTCGGCACGACGGTTGGATTCATGATCAAGCCGGAGCGCAACACGCAGTACGAAGTTGGTTTGCGGCAGACGCTGAGTGATAACTTTGCGTTCACCGTCACCGGTTTCTACAAGGATCTTCGAGACCAGATTCAGATTCGCCGGGTGTTCAATTCGGGCGGCCTCCCCATCTTCACGGCGCTCTCTAACGAGGATTTCGGCACCGTGAAAGGTGTGGAGCTCACGCTTGAGCTCCGACGAACAAATCGACTGGCGGCGAAGGTCAATTACACGCTGTCGGATGCACGGGGCACCGGATCGAACTCTCGCTCGTCGAACAATGCCGTGACGGACGAAGCGTCGGCTCGCTTCCCGAACTTCATCAATCCGGTCGACNNCAGCACAAAGGCTCCGTCCTGCTTGACTATCGATTCGACAAAGGGGATGGCGGCGCGATCCTCGAGGGATTGGGTGTGAATGCACTCCTTACCTTCAACAGTGGACATCCGTACACCAAGATCAAGGAGCCGCAGAACCTTGGTCAGGCAACTCCGTGGAATATCGGTGTTCGCTCCTCCATCGATTCCCGATCAAGAAACCCGGTCGAGCCGATCAACAGCTCGANNATTTCAACGTCGAAGTCTACAGCCAGATTCTGAACCTGTTCGACACGAGGCAGATCATCAACGTCTTCCCGACCACGGGAACCCCGGATGACGACGGCTGGTTGAAGAGTCCGTTCTCCGAGGCGTACAAGGCAATTCCGAACTACGAGACTTTCTACAAGGCCATCAATATTGATAATCGTTGGGCTGCTCTCCAGGCTCGGTTCTTCGGGAGTGATGTATTCGGAACGCCTCGTCAGGTTCGCTTTGGTGTGAAGGTAGAGTACTAATCGATTCGCAAATCCGTGCCGTCGAGGCCTCCGGCCCCGGCGGCATCTCGTGAAGAGTATCGATAACACAAAAAGAAGGAGTTGCAGACTATGACAAGAATTATCACAAAGCTGGTTGCGGTGGTCGTGTTGCTGAGCGTCGCGTTTTGGTCGCTGGCGTCCACCACCGAACGGCCTGACAAGAGGAACCGGGAGCCGGAGTCTCTGACGAAGGGTGCCGGAACCCCTCGCTATGGCGTCTTGAATATCAACAACCTAACGACCTGGGCTCGATCCGATGGCCTATCGAACCACTCCCCCGGCGCAGATAACGGTATGTACTACCCCCGAGGCACGGGAAACGTAATCTATCAGGATGGCGTGGTCTGGGGTGGAAAGGCTTATTTGAATGCCGCGAAGACCCAGCCTGCCCCGGTGCAGCTCATCCGTGTGGGCGGTGGAACATACGGCGTAGGAACGAAGGAAGGTTGGATCAACGGTTCCGGAGCATCCGCTGCGGCAGAAAGTCCGAATACCGCCTCCAACAGGATGTATCGAATCCGGCGCGACTACGCTTCGATGTCGAATGACGAATTGCGCAAGGACGCGGGGGACGTGTACGAGGTTCCGTCAACCGAAGTTACCGACGCACAAATAGTTCTTGTCAAAGATCAGTATGACAAGGACTGGAAGGAATGGCCGATCACTCGTGGTGCACCCTATATCGACCGAAATCGCAACGGACGGTTCGATGCTCCTCCTGCGTTCAGCTCGACATTTACCGTCGATAGTCTGATTTCGCAGAACCGGGATGAGCCGGGTGTCGCAGGTGCCGACCCCAATTCTCCGGCAGACCAGGCGATGTTCACGATCTATAACGATCTGGATCGAACGCAAGCTTTGGGCTTCATGGGATCGGAGCCGATCGGTCTCGAAGTTCAAAAGACCGTTTGGGGCTACAAACGAACGGACGCCCTCGGGAATCTGTACTTCTCGAAGTACAAGATGATCAACAAGGGAGGCGCCGATATCGGTGGTGGAGCCAAAGGATCATTCTGGCTTGATAGCGTGTACGTTTGCCAGTGGTCGGATCCCGATCTCGGCTCGTTCAGCGACGATTTGGCCGGTTGCGACAGCGTTCTCAGTATGGGATTTGTCTACAACGCGAACGGCATTGACGATACGTACAGGAAGTATGGCCTCCCGCCCCCGGCGTCCGGCTATGACTTCCTGCAAGGCCCAATCGTTCCGGCAGCGGGCGAAACAGCGGTGTTCGACTTGAAGACTCGCTCCGGATACAAGAACCTTGGCATGTCATCATTTGCATACTTTTCAGCGGGCAGCCCTTATTCGGATCCTCCCGGTGGTTCGTCGAACTATTCTGCCGGAACGGGCCGATGGTATAAGATGCTGAGAGGCTTCGCGCCGCTGGGTGAGATTACTGATGCACCGCTTCCGTACAACCATCCGCCGGGAGCCGCGATCACGAAGTACCCGCTTTCCGGCGACCCCGTGGCGCGGACCGGCTTTACGGATGGTGCCGGCACGCTTTACTCGTTCGCCCCTGGCGACCGCCGAATACTTCTCAGTACGGGCCCGTTCTCGATTGCCCCTGGCGACACGCAGGATATCGTTATTGGCGTGGTGGCAGGTATCGGAGCGGACAGGTTGTCCAGCGTGGCGGTCATGAAGTTCAACGATCGCTTCGTTCAGAATACCTACAATGCTCTCTTCCAGGTTCCAAAGCCGCCTGTGTCCCCAGACGTGAAAGCTGCCGAGCTCGATGGTCAGATCGTTCTCGAGTGGAGCAGCAACGTACAGCGGGTGAAGGACATCGAGGATCGTGTCGCTCAACCGGGTGCCTACACGTTTGAGGGTTACAATGTGTACCAGCTTCCGAGCCGTGGATCCCAGCTCGCCGAGGCGAAGCGCATCATCACCTTCGACAGGACCACAGATCCGACGGTTGTGCTCGACGAGCAATTCGACACGAAGTCCGGTCAGATTCTGAAGATCCCTGTCCAATTTGGCGCGAACAGTGGGATCAATCGATTCTTCAACTTCAAGCGCGACTACATCCGCGACATCGACAAGATTTACAACGGACAGGAATACTATCTTGCCGTCACTGCTTACAGCGTGGCGACAGTTCCCGGCTTCTTGCCGACGGCCCTCGAATCCGACCCGGTTATCTTGACGCTCCGACCGAAAGTGCCGTTCGGCAAAATCTACGCTTCGAAGCATGGAGACACGCTCACCTACACGAAGCAAGGAACAAGCGACGGTGTGGTCCGACCTATCGTTGTCGATCCGACGGCAAGCACCGGCGACACGTATGAAGTCAAGTTTGCCGATGCCGGAGGCGGCAGTACAACGTGGAGTGTCTCGAACAAGACAAAGAACAGGTCGCTTCTCGCCGCGCAGACGAATCAATCCGGTGACGATGACTACACGATCGTCGACGGTGTCTTCTTGAAGGTGGAAGGACCTCCCCCGGGAATGAAGGATTGGTCAATTCCAGGTGGCTCGCGACGATTTACCTGGGCTGACGCGGACGGACTTGGCTTCGAAGGATTCGAAGCTGCGATCGGCTGGGATGATCCGGCACATTATTTCGGAATCACAGCGACGCAAACCGTGAAGGCCTCTGAGCTGAAAAACGTTCTTCTGAAGCTCGCGGCTGCTAGCTCAGGCACAGGAAGGAATCCGAATGCAGGGAATAATCCTTACGGTGGATGGGATGTCAACAATCCTGGAACCGATGCCAACTTCTCCTACGGATATCGATATCTGAGGGGCGCGACAGGTGCGGCTGCACGACCCGAGTTTGCACCGTTCATCGTCACTGCGACGGCCGGCTATGCGTATCAGGACTACAAGAGAGGGGTTCCACTCTCCGCGTGGAATACGGAAACGAATCCCCCCACTCGGTTGGCTGTGGGACATCTCGAAAACAATGTGGCAGCCGGTCTGGTGGATGGCCGATGGTGGCCGCCCGCAAACGGAACAGGTGTAACGAACTCGACCGTTCGAGACTGGCTCTTCATTTTTAACAAGCCATATACGGTATCGACCCCGGACGCCGCTTTGCAGAAAGATATCTTGAACAATGGGCTTCCGGTGATGTGGTGGGTGGCAGCGAACCGTCGCGGTGGTGCAAATTTCTCCGCAGGCGATGAGTTCCAGATCCTCGCCAACCACGTCAACACGACGGCAACAGTGTTCACCTTTACGGCTCCGCCGCCCCAGACAGGCGCGGAGGTCGAAAAGGCGAGCGCAGAGAACGTCGGCGTATTCCCGAATCCGTATTACGCATACAATGCTGCAGAGACCAATCGGTTCTTCAAGTTCGTGACCTTTAGCAACCTGCCGACGAAGGCGACGATTCGAATCTTCAATTTGGCGGGGCAGCTTGTCAGGACGCTGGAGAAGGATGACGCTTCTCAGTTCTATCGCTGGGATTTGAACAATAGGTTCCTCTTCCCGGTGGCGAGCGGCATGTACATCGTTCATATCGATATGCCGGACATCGGTGTCACAAAGGTGTTGAAGCTCGCGGTCATCCAGGAACAAGAAATCCTCGACAGCTACTAATGCCATGCAGGTTCATTCCAAGATCTCGATCACGAAAGGAGAACGAAATATGAAAAACAGAGTTATGTTTCTAGCCCTGTTGATCTGCGTGGCAACTGCTGTGGTCGCTACCAGCGTTGATGCGCAGAATAAGAGAATAGGCACATCGGCAGGAACGGAGCTATTGGTTCCCGTCGGTGCGAGGGACCTCGCCATGGGCGGTTCGAGCATTGCCACGTCCGTCGGCGTTGAGGCAATCCACTGGAATCCCGCAGGTTTGGGCAACATGAAAAGCTCAGCCGAAGGGATGTTCTCGCACATGACCTACATTGCCGACATCGGCGTCAACTATGGCGCCGTTGGTGCTGCATTTGGAGATTTCGGCATCGTGGCGCTAAGCGTGAAGTCGTTTGATTTCGGTAGGATTCCTCTCACGTCGGAAGACGATCCGGACGGGCGCGCGGGCCGCTTCTTCTCGCCTGCGTTTGTTACGATCGGCTTGACCTATGCTCGTTCACTGACGGATGCTATTGCTGTCGGCGGAACGATTAAAGCCATTTCGGAGCAGATCGACCAAGTGAGTGCGAGCGGCATGGCAATCGACTTCGGTATTCAGTACAAAGGGCTTGTCGGCGTTCGTGGCCTCAACCTTGGGGTCTCGTTGAAGAACGTCGGCTCGCAGATGAAGTACGACGGACCGGGTCTGTATCGCCTTGCGCTCTCGAGCGACGGTCGCCGGCCGGAACAACGGTATAAGAGCGAAGCCGCATCGTTCGAGCTCCCGTCTCTCGTCGAGATTGGTCTTGCCTACGAAGGCGCCACAGTTGACAACTTCATGTGGAACCTCAACGGCACATTCTCGAACAACAACTTGTATCTCGATGAGTACAAGCTGGGCGGTGAGGTCGGCTATCAACTGGACGCCGTGAAGATCTTCGGCCGCGCCGGGATGGGATTCATCCCGACGGCGGAGACGATCGCGGGGAAGAACGAGAACATCTTCGGTCCGTCCTTTGGGGCTGGTCTCGTGTACGCCGCGCAGGGAATCACCGTCACGGTTGACTACGCCTATCGGCAAGTCGAGTTCTTCGACGCGAACAACGTGCTCTCGTTGAAGTTCGGGTTCTAGATTCTGTTCGGCGGGAGTCAACTTGCGCGAGCGGGTTGACTCCACTGCCGGAGAGAGCCTCCCGTCCGATGTTGGACGGAGCGACGCACCGGGTTCGTCACGAGACGATTCCGCAAAATTCAGGAAGGCTGTTCCGAGCGATCGGGACAGCCTTTCTGTTTCTATTCGCGCCTAATACTTCTTGCTCTTCTGGAATTATACCCTGAAATTGAGATCGCTACCAGCGACGCCCTCAAGGATGTTGATCTCCGAACGGCTCACTCGCCTTTCAAAGGAAATTTGGATGCCTCTGCAAAAGAATGCCCGACTTTGGGCCGGTTTAGTCAGGATGCTGGCGCTTCTTCCGCTTTTTGTCATCGCCTCCGTTCGGGCCCAGTCGTATCTCCCGGAATCGGGCTCGGACGCAATCTATCAAAGATCGCTCGATCTCTCTTCTCATCTCAATGTCTTGATGGTTTCGCTACAGCCCGGGTTCGAAGATCTTGGCACCATCGCTTACTTCAGATTCGGTCGCGGGGCAAAGGTGATGAGTGCCTACCTCACGAACGGAGAAGGAGGGGAGAGCGACCTCCGGTCTTCCTATCCTCATGAGCTTGCTGCGACGAGAAGAAGAGAGGCGTCGTCTGCCCTCTCCCGGCTCGACACCGACTCGTATTTCATGAACCTTCCTGATTTGCCCGCCGCACGAGACAGCGTCCGGATTCGATCTGTCTGGCCAAGCGATAGCGTGCAGTGGCATTTGGTACGGCTCATAGCAGAGTTGAAGCCCGATATCATACTCTTTTGCCGGGATTGGCAGGCGTCAGGCGAGAGCCTCCGATGGAACATCCTCTCTCACGACCTCATCGAAGCGGTGAAGAAAGCCGATCCCGACAAGTCTCCCGGAGATCCTCTCCGTTTTGCCCCGTACCCTCGATGGCGCGCGTCGCGTCTGTTTGTCGATGATGGAAGATCACAGGGCGTCATCCCTCCGCACGACACAGAACATCCCCGGTTGAGGAAGTCGTATAAGAAAATCGCCGACGAAGCCGGAGCGGCCTACTCCTCCCTTGCTTACCAACGATGGAACTGGCTTCGCCGGGCGACGATCTCTTATCGGCAGGNNAGCTCCTTCAGGGGACAGAGCGCATTGTCCGCACGCTCACAATACGTGCACTGGGACGACCGAGGGGAAGTGGATATGCCGGAACCGAGAAAAGAGGACTGCTCGTTCAGGTTGCGGGAGCGATGGACTCAGTCGACCTTCACCTGAGTCGTTCCCACGACCTCAACGCTCGCGACCGGAAGGCGCTCCTTCATTGGAAGACGGGTCTGGAGAATTTGCGGAACGCACTACTGAATGTCAAAGTGCACTACCGGCTCTCGGATTCCATCCTCACAAATCTCCAGCTCACATACCTTACGATTGACTCGATCTCCGGCGTCAAGCCGGGAGGGAAGACGGAACTTCTGTTCCCCGCGGTCGATCAAGGTTGGGCAGTGAACGAATCGGCCGAACGACGGTATCCCCTGGAATACGGCAGCATTCTTCGTTTGCTTTCTCCAAAGAACCTTGAATACAACTATCCTTCGTCGATCAACGGGCTGTCGCATACGACGGAGGGGAAGCCATTCTTTTTCTTTGTTATCCATCGCGGCAACTCAAAGGAGGCGAGCTTTGTCTCTCGTATTGCGATGAATCTCTTCTTTGCCCCGCGTTTCTCTGTAGAAGTTCTCACTCCCATCGTCAGGGCCGTTGAAGGCGAACGGTTGGCCGTGCGCCTGACCAACCATTCGCGCGATGGCGTAAGAGATACCATCCGGGTCAACGACTCGTTGGTCGTCTCGACTCCGGGGCTCTTTCGCCTGAATGAGAAGGGGGCTTCGCATCTCGATACGTTGACGCTTCACTGGAATCGTGTTCCGGAAAGCGGCACCCGTCTCTTCCCGCTGGTCATTGCAGACGAACCCGTTGCGCGATTTGCGGCCAGATCGTTCGACGCTTATATCGATTCATCGAAGCGAATCGGGATTGTGCAAGGCGTCCCTCAGAGCCGGACGGTCGAAACGCTGCGGCGATTGGGAGCAACCTGGATCGACGTTCCACCGGACGGACGAATGGAATCGATACTTCCGACTCTCGACGTTTTGATCATCGATCATCGAGCGTTGACGCTTCGGAACTCACTTCGCGAAACGAAATCGATGCTCGACCGATTCGTTAACGAGGGAGGTCACCTGATCGTGCTGGATCAAGACGCGTCGGCGTGGAACGATTTCGGTCTCTGGAGCGGGCTTCAACTCACGCCGACGGACCGGATGGATGAAGNNCGAAGCCCAATGTCCTGGCCGCGGAGGACTGGGCGGACTGGATTTTCAGGCGGGCGAGAAATCGACTCGTTATGTCGGCATTGGGCGAAGGCTCGATTCCGGTGAAGGGAAAAGAGGAAGAGACACCGCTTGTGGTTTCTGAAAGACGAGGCAAGGGAACAATCACGTTTGTAGGGCTCGCCTTGCATCATCAATTCAGCAATATCCATCCGGGATCGTTTCGGCTGCTTGCGAACCTCGTCTCGTATTGATATATTCAGCGCAAAGAAAAGGAGTTTCTATGAAACGGTTTGTGGGGTATCTGATCGTTCTAGTGATTCTCATCGTGAACGTGGGTGCAGCACAACGCTTGACGCCAAATGCTTCGTTTGTGCTTAATCTGGACTATGCGAAGTTCCGAAATGATGATTCGTCCGGCTACCTCGAAATCTACTTCGGGTTCTATTCGCGACTCCTGACCTACGAGCGCCAGGGGGAGGGATATGAAGGCTTCGTCAGGCTCTGGACAAAGATCAGATCGAAAGAGACGGGGGGCCTCGTCGTAAACGATCTTTCTCCGCTCCGGTTTCTCGTCAGGGACACCAGCGATGCGTCGTTTTGGTCAGCGCGCGTCACGCAGATGGGGTATGCGCTTCCCCATGGCGACTACATCCTCGAGGTGGTCGCCGGCGATTCGCTTGCTCCCGCTCGAAAGGATAGCATCAAGCTGGCAATCTCGATGAAACCGATTGGTACGTCGGTGATCAGCAGCGACCTGCAGCTCTGTTCCAGCGTGAAGAATTCCGAAAACAAGGCCGATCCCTTCTACAAGAATTCCCTCGAGGTTATGCCGAATCCAACGCTTGTCTTCGGTGCGAATTCCTACCCGATGATGTTCAACTACTCGGAGCTGTACAATCTTGATCCCCAACAGACCTACACGGTGAAGTCTCAAGTCGTCGCTCCCGACGGGAAGATCTTGAAGGAAGCTTCGAAATCCCGCAAGTACGGCGTCCAACATGCCGTCGAGGCGGGAATGACGAATGTTGCCGCAATCCAATCGGGGAAATACCGCTTCCGTCTTGTCATCGGTGACGAAAGTGGAAAGAGTCTTTCGCAGTCGGAAAAGTCGTTCTTTGTCTACAATCCTCATATTCAAGTCTCTCAGCCCGCTGCGGCCTCACTGAAAGCGAGCGAGCTTGCGGGCCTCTCGGCAGATGAGTTGGCCGACGAATTCCGTCGCGCTCAATATGTTGCAACGGATCAGGAAATCAAGACGTTCAGCCAAGTCTCAAATGCCGATGGAAGAAGGGAGTTGCTGGCGAAGTTCTGGGTCGAGGTGGAAGGGGGCAGATTAGGCCGCGCCGGGATTTCGAGGACGACGTATCTCCAGCGAGTCTCCTCCGCCAATCAACGCTTCAGGGTCTTGTCGAGGGAAGGCTGGCGAACCGACCGCGGTCGTGTTTTCGTCTTATATGCAGAACCGGATGAAATTGAGCGGTACCCAAGCAGCGAACAGAGCAAGCCCTACGAGATCTGGCACTACTACGCCATCGAAAACGGCGTGGATTTCGTTTTTGTCGACCGATCCGGCTTCGGCGACTATATTCTTGTTCACTCCACCAAACGAGGGGAGCTTAGAGACGAGACATGGCAGCGCTTCTTGCAGTAATGGCGCTGCTGTCACTTGGGGCGGGTACCGATACACTCTTCGTAGAGGAGTCTACGTTTGGCTCCTTTCAGAACGCGACCCGCCTTTGCGTCACACCACAAGGATCGATCTACGTTGTTGACGGGGAACGGAACACGATCCTTCTCTTCAAGAATCCGGCGGCGGAGCCGATTGTCGTCGGCGGATACGGCTGGTCATCAACGAGCTTCGATCAACCCACCTCCATCTCAACTGACGGGATCAACATCTATGTCGCTGATTTTGGTAATCACCGCCTCCAGCGATTTGACAGGAATCTCAACTTCATCTCTACTTTTGCCACCCGCGACACGAGTGTGGAGGCGGCACGGTTCGGCTATCCGGCCGGAGCAATCGTGTCACGTTTCGGAGATCTCTTTATCCTGGATTCTGAGAACCTCCGCGTCGCCAAGTTCGCCCCCCAATTGAGGTTCGAACGATCCTTCGGTTCCATCGAGACGGAGAAAGGAAGGATCCGCCNNGAGTACGACTACTTCGGCAACTACGTAAGAACGATTGGTGAAGGAGTCTTCCTTAGCGCGAGAGGTTTTGACGTCTCAGCGCGGGGAATCGTTGTTGCCACGGACAGCTCTTTGTTTTGGTTCTCGCTACGCGGCGAATCGGTTAGAATTACTCCTGTTGCCACAATACTCTCCAGCAAACCTCTCGCCCCTTTGGCTGACGTAGCTGTTACCCAAAATCGTTTATATATCTTAGGGAGGGATCGCGTCTCGGTCTTTAGGATTGTTGATGACTAGCAGGACCCCGGCTTGGTCAGGGATCCTCCGGGTCGAGGTCCGACTGAGCGACTTAGCGAGCACGGGTGACGGAAGCTCGGCTGGTGAGCGAGACCGGCTTTCCTCGCATATGTGGTTTGCTTGACATTCTTAGCGTTTTGGCATAATTTCGTTTGTCATCACGAGAGCCCGACAAGTTCGATTTTGAGGCGAGTTGCCGGCTACTCTCTCTTATCCAATCATCCCTTGCATCATGTGGAGGTATCTTCCATGGCATCTCGCAGCGTCAACAAGACTATTCTCATTGGCAATTTGGGCAAGGACCCGGAGCTCCGGTACACGAGCAGCGGGGTTGCTGTGGCCACGTTCAGCCTCGCGACGAACGAGTCGTGGAAAGATCCCGAAGGGAATCTGCAGGAGCGCACCCAATGGCATAACATCGTTGCCTGGCGGAAACTGGCCGAGATTTGCGGCGAGTATCTGAAGAAGGGGAGCAGGATCTACATGGAGGGAAGGCTCCAGTACAGAAGCTACGACGACAAGAATGGGGTGAAACGCTACGTAACGGAGATCGTCCTGGACGAGATGTTGATGCTCGATACCCGCGGCAGCAGTGCAGCCGCTCCCCCGCCGGATACGAGCAGCGCTTCTCCGGACGATTCAGCCGGCGGAAAAGTCGATGATCTTCCCTTTTAGCGGTGATCCCAAAACGGCATCTTGATCGACATTCTAAAGTTACTCAAGTTGACCGCCTCAGGAAAAGCGCNNCGAAGCGGTCAACTTGAGTAAAGTTAGACATTCGACATTGGACTTTCCAGCGTTGTCCGACGTGCAGCTTGTGAGAAACCCGATATCTCGCGTTGAATCCGCAGGGAGATATCGGGTTTCTCAACCCGCCCACGGGGAAGACGACTCGTAACTTCAACTACTCACGGTGCATGATCAAGTGATCACAATACTTCTACATCCGATAGTGAACATTCGACAAGTGACATCTCCGTTGTCCGGCAGTTGGACTGTCGGACGCGGGCCGGCCAGTTCTCGACTCGACGGAGCCGGACTCCTCGTCCTCTTCATTACGGCTCTGCTCATCTCTCCGCTCAATCTTCAGGCGGGAGGATCGAAGCCACCCGAGCGATCGCGGCACGGCATGGTCGTTACGTCTCACTCTCTCGCCTCCCAGGTGGGCATAGAGATGATGAAGAGGGGAGGCAATGCCGTCGACGCGGCGATTGCAACGGGATTTGCGCTCGCCGTTGTGCATCCGGCCGCCGGCAATATCGGGGGCGGCGGCTTCATGATCGTCTTCACGAAGGATGGGAAGGTCACTTCCTTCGACTTCAGAGAAAAAGCACCGGCAGGAGCACGGGAAAGAATGTACGTTGATGCGAAAGGGAACTACGTCGAAGACCTGAGTCATGAGGGATATCTCTCCGTTGGTGTACCGGGGACGGTTGCGGGATTCGATCTTGCCAAGAAAAAATTCGGAACGAAATCGTGGAAAGAATTGGTCGCGCCGGCAGTCCGACTCGCGGAACGGGGCTTCCCGCTCAGTTGGCAGATGGCGGATGATTTCAACTCGCTGAAAACGGATTGGAGGAAGTATCCGGCTTCTGCGAGAGTCTTCCTTAAGAAAGACACCATCGCCTACGAGCCGGGAGATATCTGGAAGCAACTGGATCTGGCCAGAACGCTGAAGCGAATTCAACGAAATGGTCGTGATGGATTCTATCGCGGTGAGACGGCGCGCCTTCTCGCTCTGGACATGAAACGGAATGGAGGATTAATCACTGAGGACGATCTTGCCGCTTACGAAGCGAAAGAGCGGGCCCCTGTTCACGGAACGTATCGCGGCTATGATGTCTACTCCATGGCTCCTCCAAGTTCCGGCGGAACGGCGTTGATCGAGATGCTGAATATCCTCGAAGGCTTCGATTTGAGATCGTATGGTCACAACTCCGCACAGTATCTGCATCTTCTCGCCGAAACGATGCGAGCCGCATTTGCAGATCGGGCTCGTTATCTTGGCGATCCGGACTTTAACCCGGAGATTCCAATCGCACGTCTCCTGTCAAAGGAACACGCCGAGGCGCAACGGCGGCAGATCGAGATGAGCCGCGCGTCGAAAAGCGTGCTCACTGGCTTCAGTGAACCGGAGAAGGGCACCGAGACAACTCACTTCTCCGTCGTTGATAGGGAAGGGAACGCAGTGGTCGTTACCTACACACTCGAGTACGGGTACGGCTCGCGCATCGTCGCCGACGGTCTTGGCTTTCTGCTCAACAACGAGATGGGAGATTTCAATTCAGTCCCCGGTCTTACGGACAGCACAGGTAACATCGGCACGCGGCCGAACCAAATCGCCCCCGGGAAGCGCATGCTCTCGAGTATGACTCCCACCATCGTCTCGAAGGACGGGAGGCCGTGGATGCTCATCGGTACGCCCGGCGGACGGACGATCATCAATACGATCCTGCAATGTGTGCTCAATGCCGTTGATTTTCGAATGAACATCTCCGAGGCTATCACCGCCGGTAGGATCCATCACCAATGGTTCCCCGACGTACTGAGGATTGAAAGAGGCGCGACCACACTTGACTCTCAACGATTGCTTGTGACGATGGGACATCGCGTCCAGCCGATCGGCCCGCTTGGTCGAGCTATGGGCATCATGATAGATCCAAGGTCCGGCATTCGCTACGGTGCACCGGATCCCCGCGCGGCAGACGGCATGGCTGCGGGATATTAGAGCTTGACAGGCGGCCGGAAGTTCTCTATATTGGCCGTGCATTAACGCCGACGTTCTTTTCCAGACACGATTTGGTTTCCCGTCCTGAAATCCTTTCACGACGGGATGAAAAGGGAATTCCGTGCTCCGTTCTTTCTAAGAACGGAAAGTCGGAAGCTGCCCCGCAACTGTAGTCCCGATCCTCTCATCAAGGATCAATTCTCTGATACGAAAAGTCACTGTCGTGCACAACTCGCGACGGGAAGACGAATCAGGGATCGGGAGAGCCAGGAGACCTGCCAAGGCGAGCGTTCCAGAAACCTTCGCGGGAAGGTGTTCAACATCGAGCAAAGAGTTCTTCTCCCTCTCTCCATTTGAGCCCCGATCTTCCAAGAAGGTCGGGGCTTCTTTCGTTCAGGCCCCATCACTGCACGGTTCCAGCCGTCCGGAAACGCGCACATCTTCACTTGCTTCCACTCATCAACGGTACCAACATTCGTAGAGCCACTAAGAAAGGACATTCAGTGAAAAGAATAGCATCGTTGCTCGTCGCCTTCACACTTGTGGCAACAAGCCAGGAGAGCCGTCCCGTCTCCAGCACCGTCCACGATGCTTACGGGCATCGATCGAGACCGTCGCTGCGCGCTGATGCCCCTCCTCCCGATGATACAATGAAGGTCTACAGGCTTCCTGAGATTCTCGTTACGGCGACGCGGTACGAGAAGAAGACAGCGGAAGTCGGCAGAAGCATCTCCATCATCTCGAAAGAGCAAGCGACAAACTCCCTGTATGGCAGCGTCGGAGAGGCGATTGCACAGCATGAAGGGATCTATATCGTCGGACTCGGGCAGAATCCGGGAATGATCCAGAGCATTTTCATGCGCGGGGCGGCAAACAACCAGACGACGCTTCTGATCGACGACGTTCGCATCACGGACCCGTCCTCGGTGAACAATGCACTGGACCTCTCGGAGCTCTCATTCTCGGGTCTGGACCGGATCGAGATCGTGCGTGGATCGCACAGCACGCTCTACGGATCATCGGCCATTGGCGGTGTCGTCAACATGATCACGGAAAAGAACCGAAAGCCCGGTCTCCATCTCGATGTCGAAGGTCGGCTCGGCACGTTTGGAAAGGGTACGTCGGCGCTCTCCCAAAATCTGTTCCTTAACTACACGAGTCCCGGAGGATTCTACACCAGCATGGAACTCGACAATGCCCGGATCCATGGACTCGATGCAACATTCGACGCGCCGCAAGTCGTGAAACCGTTTGGCGGCCGCGATGCGGATGGTCTTCGCAAACGCGATGTGTTTGGCAAGGTCGGTTTTCGAGACGAAATGATCGACGCGTATCTTTCCTACAAGAACACCGCTCGGAAGACGGACCTCGATAAGACGACCTATACCGATGACGATAACTTCACGCTGGACTTTCAACGGGACCTCTTTACCTACGGCACAAGATACAAGATGAGTGATGAGGTGAGCTTCAAGTATGTCGGCGGCTACACGCGAATGAGGCGCAGCGCGATTGACGATTCGTCGGTTGTCGATAACATCGGCACTACGGATCACACCTATTCCGAGGGACGCNNCAACGAGCTGCAGGGTACCGTCAGACTTGCGGGCATCGAGGGCGTTGTTGGCGTTGGATCCCAGAAGGAGACGATGGGGTCCACCTCGTACTTCTTCACACGGAGCGCATGGGGTGTGTTCGAGCTGAGCACGGACTTGGAATCGTTGGGACTGAAGGCAAGCACGACCAGCTTCTACAGTCATGTCGATCTCAACGGATCGTTGCTTCATCTCTCGCTTGCGGGCCTTGATCTCGGCCTCGGTTTCCGCGTCGATAAGCATAATGCGTTCGGCACCAGCGCAACGTACGAAGTGAATCCATCTTGGAGGATCGGCGACACAGGATTGGTATTCGCTTCGTACTCGACGGGCTTGAACGCCCCTTCGCTCTACCAGCTCTATTCTCCCGACCAAGATATGATTTCGGGAGTCACGCGCGGCAACAAAACGCTTCAACCGGAGAGATCTGAATCGTACGAGTTCGGTTTCAAGCAGTCACTTGGCTCGATGGATGTGTCCGTCAGCTTCTTCAGTACGACCGTGGAGAATTCGATCGAATATGTCTATTTGTGGGACAAGAGCATCGGTCTGGATACGCTTGGCAACAGTTGGATGCGGAACGACTTCCGAGGCGACACGTACGTCAACGTCGGCGAACAGAGAACGAGGGGGATTGAGCTAACGTTGAATGCCCGTGTCACTGAGAAGCTCTGGTTGAGTGGCAACTACAGCCTGGTGAGCGGCAGGCTCCGTTTCGCCCCAGAGGAACCCCATGGTGTGCAAACCGCCGGCCATCGAGTACAGGTCTATAGCAATGGTGCCTTTCTCACCAGGGCCGTGGAATCCGGAGATCTTGTCAGAAGGCCAAACACGGCAAACCTCAGCCTGAGGTACACTCCGCTGGCGATCATTCTCCTGCGTCTCGATGTCCGCCACGTCGGCTCACGTCCCGATATCTACTTCGATTCCGAGCGAGGGCCCTACGGCGCGCTCGGGACGTCACCCGTCGATGCCTACACGCTAGTGGACTTCTCCCAAAGCTTTGTACTGAGCGAGAATCTCACCATCAACGGCCGTATCGAGAACCTGCTTGACAAGAAGTATCTGGAGATCAACGGCTATACGACTCGGGGGAGAGGATTCTACGTGAGCGTGAGGTACTCCCTCGGTCAAGGTTTGTAGGATTCATTCCTCCCGATCTCTTTGGCTCTGGCGCCGCGTAGGTCAGGCGAGGAATCGTCTCCCGACTTGATCAAGGAACAAGGCCAACACTACGGATGAGAATTGCCCACAAAACACACGAATCACGCGAAAACTATTTCGTGTGTTTATAGGTGAAAGAGGAACCCACGAATCTTCACTAATCTCC
>DMMN01000309.1:20418-20592 GCA_003453835.1 Bacteroidota bacterium
AGTCTTATTGACTCTCTGAGTCAAATTGGCTAACATAGCGCCGTGAAGGTGCGACGGCAGCAGTTTGATGGATGAATCTTCCTGATCGAGACTACCTCCCCTGTTCTCAAGAGAGACCGCTGTCCACCCGATCAATCCTTTCCATTTTATCATACCTCTTCCGACGACCGTGTG
>DMMN01000203.1 GCA_003453835.1 Bacteroidota bacterium
CGGATTGTGGAAAACTCACAAAGGTCTAAAAAACAAGAAATCCTGACGGTTATCGGGAAACATCCAAACCCCGTGAACAGTTTATCCACAGGGTGTTTCCATCGGTTGAACCGGCCAACCCCGACCGGAGAGGGAACGACTACTCGAAAGCATCCAGGCCGGTAATGTCCCGGCCGATGATCAAAGCGTGAATATCGTAAGTGCCCTCGTAGGTGGAAACCGACTCCAGATTACACATGTGCCGGATGACCGGGTACTCGTCGGTGATCCCCGCGGCCCCCAGTACATCCCTGGCCAGGCGCGCGATCGGCAGTGCCATATGGACGTTGTTCATTTTCGCCATGGACACCTGAGTGTGTTTGAGGCGGTTGAGATCTTTCAGCCGGCCAAGCTGCAGGCAGAGAAGCTGTGCTTTGGTAATTTCGTTCACCATATCGACGAGTTTTCTCTGGACCATCTGGTAGCCCCCGATGGGCCGGCTGAACTGCACCCGTTTCTGGGCGAAGCGAAGAGCCGCATCATAGCAATCCATGGCCGCACCGATAGCGCCCCAGGCAATTCCGTAACGAGCCTGCGTCAGACACATAAGCGGTGATTTGAGGCCGCCGGACTTAGGGAGGAGATTCGCCTCAGGAATGAAACAATCCTGAAACACCAGTTCCGAAGTCACAGAAGCCCGCAAAGAGTGCTTTCCCTTCATCTCCGGCGCCGTGAATCCCGCTGTCCCTTTTTCGATCAGGAATCCTTTGATCTCACCGTCGAGTTTCGCCCAGACGACGGCAATGTCGGCAATCGTACCGTTCGTAATCCACATCTTTGCGCCATTCAGAACGAATCCACCATCTTTCTTTTCTGCACGGGTGACCATCCCGCCGGGATTCGAGCCGAAATCCGGCTCCGTCAGACCAAAACAACCGATGGCCTTTCCGGAAGCCAAGCGGGGAAGCCAGTAGTCTTTCTGTTCTTCGGAACCGAACGTGAAGATCGGGTACATCACCAGACCGCTCTGAACTGAAGCGAAACTGCGAACCCCACTGTCCCCTCGCTCCAGTTCCTGCATCATCAGTCCATAGGCGACATTGTTGAGTTCCGCACAACCGTACTTTGCAGGGAACGTTGGTCCGAAGAGTCCAACCTCCGCCATCTTCAAGACCAGGTGAATCGGAAACGTACCTTCCTCATACTGGTTTTCGATGATGGGCGTTACGTGATCATCAACGAACTGGCGAACCGTGTTGCGAACGAGAAGTTCTTCTTCGGAAAGCAATTCATCGAGACGATAGTAGTCGACACCTTGAAATCTTGACATCGATTGGTTCCTTAGGGGGGAAAAGATGTGTCTATTATTACCAACAGGAGGGTCATCATCCCACCGAAACTGGGCAGAAATTACCGAATTAAGGCTCCAATGTCAAGGTGAGTGAACTGATGAAAAAAGAGAGCCAGTTTCTCAGTCGTCCCACCATAGGCGACCGATGACTGGCTCATCAAGAAGGAGGTAGCGTAGTTTTGCTCCCAAGAAGTTAGACGGCAATGACGAGGAAAGGTTGCAGCATGAAAAAAAAATTGTTGAAGCGTTTCTCTTATCAAACAGACATGTCGAGAAGTTGGAAACGGAAATGCGCGAAGAAGGGGCTGACCATCGTGGCAAGAATCGAAGAGTGAGAGCGCGAGCAACAAGAAACTTGTGTGGAGATGAAGATCAACCCGGTGAGCGGAACGGATCTCAGTCCGTGTCCATCGATAAGGTCGGTGCTTTGATCTTGTATCGTTTGATTTTCAGGTACAGGGTCTTGGGTGTGATCCCGAGCATTCGTGCTGACTTGGCACGATTCCACCGTTGATGCCTGAGAACTTTTTCGATATGGATTTTCTCTAACTCCTCCAACGACATCATCCGATCGTTCTTTCCGGGCGGGCCGGAGAACGCTCGAGGCTCCTGGTTGTTCGAGAGCGCGGGGTTCATCCAAAGGTCGTGCGCTTCAATGGTATCGCCCTGGCAAAGCACCGAAGCGCCTTCGATCACGTGTTCGAGCTCGCGGACATTCCCTGGCCAATCGTGATGCATCATGATCGAAAAAGCCTCCGCGCTCAGATGCTTCGGCTCAGCTTTGGACTTTCTCTTCAGGAAGTAATCAATGAGCATCGGGATGTCTTCTTTTCTTTCCCGCAGTGGAGGCAGTTGGATGCTGACGACATTTAGACGATACAACAGATCCTCTCGAAACCGTCCGTTTTGGACTTCCTTCTGGAGGTTCTTGTTCGTGGCAGAGACGACGCGCACGTCAACCTTCATCGATGCGGTTCCACCGACACGCCGGAATTCGCCGGTCTCGAGAAAACGAAGCAGTTTCGCTTGCGTCGGGGGACTGATGTCTCCAACCTCATCGAGGAACAGCGTTCCCCCATGAGCCACCTCCACAAGTCCTTGCTTGGCCGAATACGCACTTGTAAAGGATCCTTTTTCGTGTCCGAACAACTCACTTTCCAACAGTTGGTCGGGGATGGAAGCACAGTTGACGGCGACAAACGGGAGGTCTTTCCTGGAGCTTTCGTTATGGATCAAATGGGCAACGAGCTCTTTTCCCGTTCCGCTTGCTCCCTGGATCAACACGAAGGATTCGCTCGCCGCAATCTTTCGTGCGTTGTCTATGACGTTTCTGAAGATTGGGCTCTCACCGATGATCCCGCTCGATCCACCGATCCGGTTCAGCTCGTTCTTCATCACCTCTTTATCGATCACAAGTTGGCGCCGTTCGAGGGCTCGCGCGATCGTCGTCAGAAGCTGTTCCGTATCATACGGTTTGCTGATGAAATCGTACGCCCCCAGCTTAATCGTCTCGATCGCGGTCTTGTAATCGACCACGTTTGTCAGCATGATAACTTGTGTGGTCGGAGAGTGTTCGTTGAGGAACTTCAGAACATCGATCCCGCTGACGCGCGGCATCCTGATATCCAGGAGAACGACATCGTAGAGGGTGGATTGGATGCGGTTGATGGCTTCGGTGCCATTGAGGGCGACGTCTACGTCGTAGTCGGCAAGCTCTTCAAGCGCTCGTTTCAGGAGAAACGTAATCGGTTCTTCGTCATCGACAACCAAAATCTGGTACTTCTTTGCCATGGGGCTCCCGTGGGAGTGGCAGCTACACGCCGCTCAGCACTCTCTCAACCGTTGTGAGGAGATCAACAAGGTCGTAAGGCTTGCTGACGAAATCCTCCGCCCCAAGTTTCTTGGATTCGATGGCGTTCTTCAAATCGGCGAAGCCGGTGAGCATGATGACTTTCGTTTCCGGGTGGGTCTCTTTCACAAACCTCAAAACTTCAAAGCCATCCACGTTCGGCATTTTGATGTCGAGGAGGATCAAGTCGAATGCCTGGTTTTTGAGAATTGAAATCGCCTCGGCTCCGTCCGCGGCAGAGGCGACCTTGTAGCCCTCGCCCTCTAGTTCGGAGCTTAGCACCGTCCGCAATGCGTCTTCATCATCGACGACGAGGATTCGATTCTTCTGTGCCATAGACCTTCTCCTTGGAGTTCCGACGATCGCAAGTCACCGCAAGAGTGTCGCCAGTATAGAGAATTTCCCTAAGAAAAGCAACCACGGCTCATTTGGCATCCCTTCACCAACCTTCATCGATCCACATCGCCCGGAGGATTGCAACTCAAGGGAACTTGTCTTACCTTTTTACAGCACAACGAAGCCGCCCATGGTCCAACCTCAGAAACCGATCACCGTCCTCCTCGTCGACGACGACATAAGTTTTGCAAAGATCGTTCAGTACCATTTGCAGCGGTTTCAAAATCGGGAATTCAAGATGGTGTGGAAGGAGAGCGTGGAAGATGCGCTCGCGGAAGTACAGCAAAACCCGACGATCGATCTCATCCTCACTGACTATGTGTTCCCCGGATCCAACGGACTCGAATTCTGCCTGCAACTCAACCAGTTGAATAGCGAAATCCCCATCGTGTTTGTGACTGCAACACGGGATTTCAAGCTTGCCATCGAGGCGATGAAGCTCGGCGNNCGCATGCTTATTGCCGAGAAGCGCGCCGAGGCGATTCGCGAGCTCGTCGTCACGGTCTGCCACGAGTTCAATAATCCTCTTGCAGCCATCAAGATCAGTGCCGATTTGATCCGGCGCCAGGCATTGAAGGATGAGGACAAAGCCATGCTGAAGCGGTTCGACGAGAGCTTTCAGAAAATCGAGGCGGAGATCAAGCGCCTTCGGGACATCAACTTCGAACGGATAGACTTCCACGGAACTCCCGCCGAGGTGGCACCCGAATCGTGAGAACACCTCCGGCAACTGTTGGTCGGGGTCAATCCTCACCAGCGGCGTCTGCGATTGCCGTTCAAAGTACAGCCGGGCTTCCGTCATCAAAAACGAGCTGCCTTGCATCTCAGCGTAAAATTCTCTATCATTGATGTGCCAAAAACGAGATGAAGGCGCTTTTCGAGACTGATTGTTCAAGAGTTCATTTACGAACGATGTCGGATCGCATAAGACTCAAACAACTCGATCACAAGTTTCCTCGACACCAAATTCCCGAAAAGTGTCNNTGTGCCCCTTCGACGAGCCTATGAACATCGAAGACATCGAGCAGTTCTTTGAAAGCTGGGCGCCGCGCTGGACGGCGTGGGATCGCGACAACGTCGGCCTGCAAGTAGGAGATCGCGCGAGGAAGGTGCAACGGGTTCTTCTCGCATTGGACCTGACACCGGCGGTCGTGCGTGAGGCAATCTCAAAAAAGGCCGATCTGATCATCACTCATCACCCGCTCCTCTTCCGTCCACCTTCATCTATCACGACTTCTGATCCGATAGGAAGAATCGCCCTTGCGCTCGCCGAGAAGAAGATAGCGCTCTTTTCGGCACATACGAATCTCGATTTCACGCGGGGCGGCGTGAGCTTCGCACTGGCGAACGCCCTTGGTTTGCGAGACGTCCGATTCCTCTCCCCGCTGAAAGAGACGCTTGCAAAAATCTCCGTGTTTGTTCCGGAGAAGTACGTGGATCAAGTCACGAGCGCGATGTCGGAGTCGGGCGCAGGCATCATCGGCCATTACCACTCCTGCTCCTTCAGAGTCCCTGGAACGGGCACGTTTCGCGCTTCGCTCGAAGCGAGACCCTTCGTCGGCAAGGCGGGTGTCTTCGAACGGGTTGACGAGGTTCGACTAGAGATGCTCACACCCCGCGCACGAGTAAACGGAGTCGTGGCTGCAATGAAACGCGCCCATCCGTACGAGGAAGTGGCGTATGATGTCTACCCCTTGCAGAACGAAAACCCGAACTTTGGCATGGGCGCGATCGGCAACCTGCGCCGGCCCGTGTCGCTGAAGGCCCTTCTCGCCACGACAAAGCGAGTGCTCGGCGCAGAGGGCCTCCGTTACGCGGGCGAATTGCGTCGAACAGTGAAGCGGATTGCCGTGTGCGGAGGAAGCGGATCGGATTTGTTCCACGAAGCTCTCGCCGCCAAGNNCGCCTTCATTACGGCGGATGTACGGTACCACACCTTTCAAGCCGCATCCGATCAAATCGCGTTGATAGACGCAGGCCATTGGGAAACGGAACAGGTCATCCTGCAACCCCTCGCCGAGCGATTACGAGGATTTGCAGAACAATCCGGCGAGAAGATCACGATCACGTTAACGAAACACTTAACTAATCCAACTCATAGTTTCTAAGGAGCCTCATTTGGAAAATCGATTACGGTTGCTGTATGCTCTTCAGCAAGTTGACACGGGTCTGGACGAACTGCAGGAGTTGAAGGGTGATCTTCCACGTGTCGTCGGTGAATTGGAGAAGAACCTGAACGCGCGGGAAGTAACGCAGCGGGAACTCGAGGCCGTCGTCAAGTTCTCCATGATTCGACGAGACGAAATCGACCTCGAGATCATCACCACCAAGGAAAAAATCGAGAAATATAAAGAACAACAATTTCAGATCAAGACAAATAAGCAGTACGATGCGTTGACTCGTGAGATCGATCAAGCGCAGGCAAAGATCAATCAAATGGAGAAGGAGATGGAGACAGTCGAGGGCAGGTCCGGCGTCGCCAAGACCGATCTCGAGACGCTGGTGCCCTTGATCGAAGATCTCCGGAAAGAATTGGCAGAGCGGCGACAAGAACTTGATCTCGTCAACAAGGAACACGAGGACGAGGAGTTGAAGTTGAAGCACGAGCGGGAGAAGCTTGTTGTTCGCATCGACAAAGCGGACGTGAGGATGTACGAGCGGATCCGCAAGGCAATGGGAGGCAAGGCGGTAGTGGCCGTGAAACGGAACGCGTGCGGCGGGTGCTTCAAACGCGTCACGCCCCAGGCCGGAGTGGAGCTCCGCAAGGACTCAAAGCTCATGATGTGCGAGCATTGCGGCCGGATGATCGTCTCGGATGGCATCGTCGATAGCTATTCCTCCGCCCTATGACCATTCACGCGTTTACGGACGGCGCAGCACGGGGAAATCCGGGGGAAGCGGGGGTCGGCATCATCCTCAAAGACGAACGCGGAGGCACGCTCAGCCGAGTCTCCGGCTACATCGGCGAAACCACCAATAATGTCGCGGAGTACGCCGCGCTCGTCGCGTGTGTCAAAGCCGCGTCGAAGACCCCCTGCACACGATTGATCGTTCACTCCGATAGCGAATTGATGGTGCGGCAACTCACCGGAGAGTACAAGGTAAAGGACATCACGCTGAAGAAGTACTTCCAGAAAGTCCATAAGCTGCTTCAGTCCGTCGCGTTTGAGTTCGAAATCCGCCACGTCTATCGGGAGCAAAACCGGGAGGCGGACCGGTTGGCAAATGTCGGGATCGATTCCAAACGAAAGCTACGAGTCTAGCCGCGTCTTCGTCGAGAGTCGTCAATGGTCGGGACCCCAATCGGGAATCCGGGACGATGTTCTCGACCGCGCACTTGGCAAACCGCTTATCATCGGCGGATGATCCGATCCGCCGGTTCAAGATGATTCACTGCAGGCCTGGTCGACCGGGCAACCGCTCCGTTCCGACAACATCGGGACGGGGAGGAAAGTCCGAACACCAGTGGGCAAGGCGCCTCGAGTCAATCGAGGGTCTCGCGGGCTACACCCCGCGGGAACGGATAGTGTCACAGAAAAGACACATCCCTTCACCCCGGCACTGTCGGGATGGAGAGAGAAAGGTGAAATGGTGGTGTAAGAGACCACCGCACGCCGCCGTAAGGCGCGTGGTCCCGCGCCGAGGGTACGCCTTCGGTCAGGGGATCCCCTCTCGACGTGCAGTCGAGACGGGACACGACAAACCCCGCCCGGTGCAAGACCAAATAAGTTACGCTCGAAGTGGCCCGCTTCTGTTCCGCTCTGCGGAGCTGCGTAACGGGTAGGTCGCATGAGAGAAATGGTTGCCTCGTCCACGTCACGTGGACAAGACAGAATTCGGCTTACAGGTCGACCAACGCCTGCATTACTTTAACAGAGTGAGGAATTCTGCACCCGGCAAGCCCGGCTGCGTCCGTCCGCACTCGACCGACGACAACCTTCGATCAACGACCTTCTATCCACGCATGCCTCCTCCTCGCGAATACCGCTGGACCTTTGTCGGATCGAACGGATCCTCTCAGCCGCAGCCCCTCGATCAACTGGAAGCGACGAAGAGGCTCAGCGATGAGTTGAACATCTCTCCAACGCTGGCCGAGATCCTCGCCCGTCGCGGCGTCGACACCTACGATGACGCCAGAGCTTTCTTCCGGCCAACTCTGGACGACCTCCACGATCCATATCTGATGGACGGTATGCAGAAAGCTGTCGATCGGATCGTGCGCGCCGTTTCGAATAAGGAAAAAATCCTCGTCTACGGTGACTACGATGTTGACGGTACAAACGGCACGGCTCTTCTCTGGACGTTCCTCAAGAGGATCGGCTCCGATGTAAGTTACTTCATCCCTGACCGAATCAAAGACGGGTACGGACTCTCCAACGTCGGCGTCAGTCGGGCACAAGAGCTGGGCGTGACCTTACTGATCTCCATTGACTGCGGCGTCACAGCCGTCAAACAAGTTGATGGGGCACGGGAGCTCGGAATCGATGTGATCGTCTGCGACCACCATGAGCCGGGGGAACAGTTCGCAGATGCGTATGCCGTTCTCGATCCACTCAAGCCCTCCTGCTCGTACCCATTCAAGTATCTCTGCGGCTGTGCAGTGGGATTCAAGTTGATCCAGGCGCTCTCCCTCAACGAAACCGTCCGCCCTCTTCTTGGGGATCCCGATGAAGATGTTCTCTCATCGTATCTCGATTTCGTCGCGCTGGCAACGACGGCAGACATCGTCCAGTTGACCGATGAAAATCGGGTCCTTGTGAAGTTGGGGCTTGAGCTCCTCAATTCGAATCCCCGACCCGGCATCCGGGCATTGATTGAGACTTCCGGCATGAAGCCGGGGAGGATCAGCGCAGGTCAAATCGTTTTCATCCTCGCGCCCCGCATCAACGCCGTCGGCCGGCTGGGGGACGCGATGCGTGCCGTTGAGCTGCTCACGAGCGACTCTTCCGAGCGGGCACTGGAACTCGCGAAAGTCGCCGAAGAGGAAAACCGCAACCGGCGAAAGATCGACGAGGAGACGTTCCTCGAAGCGCAGGAGCTGGTCGAGAAATACTTGAACCTGGAAAACGAAGGAGCCATTATCCTCCATCAGGAGAGATGGCATCCGGGTGTCATCGGCATCGTCGCTTCGCGATTGGTGGAACGCTACTATCGCCCAACGATCATGATGACAACGGTGGAGGGAGTGGCGAAAGGCTCTGCGCGCAGCGTGGCGGGATTTGATATCTATCAAGCCCTCAAGCGCTGCGAGGACAAGATCGTTCAGTTTGGCGGCCACAAGTACGCCGCAGGGTTGGCCGTTGAGGTGGACAAGATTGAGGAGTTCAAGGAGGCATTCAGTGCCGTGGCGAAGGAGCTCCTGACGGACGAGCTACGAATTCCCGTCATCAAGATCGACGCGGAAATCCCGTTGACCGAGTTGACGCCGAAGTTCGTCCGGATCTTGAGCCAATTTGCCCCCTTCGGACCCGGCAATATGCGTCCGGTGTTTGTGGTTCGCAACGTAGAAGTGTACGGCTCCCCCCGAATCGTCGGGGAGAAGCATTTGAAATTCAAGGTCAAGACCAACGGCCACGTGTTCGATGCAATCGGTTTTAATCTCAGCCATCTGATCAGTCGTGTGGCCCCGGGGCGAAGAGATGTTGCGCTTGCATTCTCGCTCGAAGAAAGCGATTATTCGGGGGAATCATTTCCACAACTGAAGATTAAGGACATCAAGTAGCGCCGAGGCAACTCCCATGTCTGGACATTCCAAATGGCAACAAATCCGCCGGAAGAAAGCTGTCACCGACGCTCGCCGCGGAAAGATCTTCACTCACATCATCAAAGAAATTACGATTGCTGCACGATTGGCCGGCGCCGACCCGGCAGGCAATCCAAGGCTTCGGCTGGCGATCGATAAGGCGAAGTCGAGCAATATGCCTGCGGATAACATCAAGCGCGCAATCATGAAGGGAACCGGCGAGCTTCCCGGCATGGCCTATGAGGATGTAACGTATGAGGCGTACGGACCGGGCGGCGCGGCAATTCTGATCGAGACGGTAACGGACAACAAGACCCGAACCGTCAACGAGCTCCGGCATATCTTTGAGCGGAACCATGGCAAACTTGCGGCGAGCGGAGCCGTCGCATATCAGTTTCACCGAAAAGGAAGCATCACGGTAGTCCGGAACAAGATTGGTGAAGATGACCTACTGGCGATCATCCTCGACGCGGGCGCAGACGACCTGGACGCAGATGCAGAACATTACAACATCACCTGCTCGCCCGACTCGTTCGAAAAAGTGAAGAAGGCGATCGAGCAGAAGGGGGTTCCCATCGAGCACGCGGATCTTCACATGGTTGCGGACAACACTCTGCACGTCGACGGGAAAGACGCAGAGAATCTCCTAAAGCTTATGGAGGCGATCGAAGAACACGAAGACGTGCAGCACGTCCACGGCAACTTCGATATCGATGAAAGCGTGCTGGCGAGCTTTCAAGCCGGTTAGATTCTTCTTCTTGTTCACGAGCACCCGTTCCGCAAGACGAATTTGTCTCGTGACTGCTCAGCGAAAGAAGGAAGCAAAAGTCATCTAACCACGGATGGCACACAGCCGGAGGCCCAAGAGTGACAAACGCGATAGCGTTTGACAAGTTAGAGGTATGGCTTCGCTATCCCCCCGCGACCACGGAAAGGCTGGCGGGAGTGCTCCATCAGTGAAGAGTAGTTACGAACTCAAGTTGACCGCCTCAGGAA
>DMMN01000033.1:0-9429 GCA_003453835.1 Bacteroidota bacterium
TCAGCCCGGCACGACGCTCGAAGGTAACGTTCGTGGCGGGAAGACAAACGAGGTCGTCTTCTTGATTGACGGTCTCCCGGTTCAGGATGTCATCGGCGGAGGATTGGGGGCCAATCTTCCGAAGAGCTCCATCACCGGCTTGACGATTCACACGGGAGGATTTGAAGCTGAATACGGCAACGCAATGTCCGGCGTAATCAACGTGATTACGAAAAGCGGAGGGAACGCCCATTCACTCGGTGTTCGGATTGATCGGGACAGTTGGCTTCCGAGCTCCGTCGTCAAACAACAGGATCGGGTGACCGAGGTGGAGGTTGCGGCGGNNAAAGATGTTTTACTTTGCGGCGAATACGTACATCGGCGGTGATACTCGCTGGTGGCAGGATTTTCAGAATTTCTTCTCTTCACCGGTGAGTACGGAGCTAACCGGATTTGGAAAGCTGGAATATCTCTTTTCTCCAACCCTCAAGCTGGCATTTCAGGGAATCTACTCGCTTCGCCAATGGCACGATTACGAGTTCAGTTGGCGGTTTAATCTCAGCGGCCTCCCGATACGCAAACGGGATTCATACCGCGCCGCGATGACTCTCTCTCAGACAGTTTCCCAAAGCACATTCTACACCATCAGCCTCAGCACGTTCTACCACAGGTCGAAGATCGGAGACGGTGCAAACGAAGATCTCGCACTGCGTTCATACGAATACGATTTCTATCTGAGGTACATTATCGGGGGACAAAGGAACTGGCGGGCAGACACGCGCCAAACGATTTACTCGCTCAAAGGCGACCTGACAACGCAGTACGAGAAGATGCACCTTTTCAGGTTTGGCGTGGAGCTCAACCAGTATGACATCTCTTCGGACCTGACGAAGTACGAACCCCAGACGACGTATTTTGGCAAGCCGTTGACGGATGGACCGTTGCTGAACTTCAGCAATGTCTACAAGTACAATCCGCGGTCGGGAAGCATCTATGTGCAAGACAAAGTGGAGTTGGTTCGGGATGGATCCAACGTCAGCCTCGGATTGCGATGGGATTTTCTCGATCCGACTGCGGAGCGGCCTCTTGTAGAATTCGTTCCGTTGAGCCAGACGGAATTCGAGCAGAGGGTAACGGAACACGTGCGGGCAAGGTTCAAGCACCAGATCAGTCCTCGGATTGCTCTGGCAGCTCCCGTTGGGCCGACGAGTTTCTTTTTCGCGAACTTTGGTCATTACTTTCAATTTCCGCTGTTCGACTACCTGTATTCCGGAATTAACCCGGCGCAATTGCGTCAAGGCACGCGAAATGTCCTGACGGGCAATCCTGATCTGGAACCCGAGCGGTCAGTGGCGTGGGAGATCGGATTCAAGTACGGCCTCAGCGAGAACCTTGTGGGCTCGTTGACGTACTTCAGGAAGGCGTTCAAGAATCAGGTTGATGCGAAGACTCTCGTGCCTTTCGACAGCAAGTCGGCCGGGGATTATGGGTTTGCCTCGTACGTGAACAATGCGGAGGCAAATGCCACCGGACTCGAAGTCGTCCTGAGTCGGGAGCGCGACGATCGGCTCTCGGGAAGCGTCTCGTATTCGTACATGGTCACCGAAGGGATAAGTGAGTACGTCGACCAAACGATCAATTACGCGCAATGGGGCTTCCCGCTCGTGCCCAGGCCGTTCCCTTTGAGTTGGGATCAGCGACACACGATCAAGGCCGATGCAGAATTCACCCTGCCGCTCGACGTGCGAGCGAACATGGTAGTCTTGTACAATTCCCCGAGACCGTACACCTACTACCCCACGCGTGACGGTTTTGCTCCGCTCGATCCTTCCAAGGCGTTTCTGCCGAATAATGCCAGAATGAAAGATGTGGTCTTCATCAACCTTAAGCTGTCAAGACAATTGACTCTTAGCGAGTCGCACCAAACCGCACTGACACTCTATGCCGACATTCGGAATGCTCTGAACACACGAAACGTCCGTTGGGTCGATTCGAGCGGGAGGATTGGCGGAGAACTTGGTGATCCAGGTGCATACTACAATCCGCGTCGCGTACACATTGGAGCGAGAATGGAATTCTGATGAAGCACATCAGCCTCCTCTTGCATTTCAGGATCATTTGCCTAGTCGTTTTAGCGGTCTGCTTGGCGTGCAAAGAACCGTTGCCCGCGTACAGAAATCCCAATGACGTCTTTGTTGGCTCTATCAATGCCGAATACCTGTACAGCAGCCGGGACAATTCCTTGAGCGTCCAGATAGTCATTCGGAATACGTTTGATGAGACATTCGAAGCCCGGGGGGTGCTCGAGGGGACGGTTGAAATCACTCTTCAGCGCCTGCCGGAATACAAGAAAACCTTTTCCCTCTCTGCCGCAAATCTCATCCAGGCGAGAGGATATAACCCATCTTCAAAGGTATTAACGTTTGATGCGGGCGACAGCATCCGTCTTGGTGTCGTTTGGAGCTTTACGGACGATAACGGAAAGGATCTGCGGCGAGACGTGTTCCAGTACGGGAGAGATCGGACGTGTGGGAGCAGGAGAATCGCCGCAAGTGAAAGCTTCGTTGTCCGGGCGAATCTAAAGGTCTATGATCGAACCGAGGCAGTAAAAGCCGGTCCTATTGTCTTCGGAATGTGTCATGTAGATGTCTGGATCGATCCCAGACAGTGCCCCCTCCTCCTCGCATCGGAGGCTTGCAGATATGCTTACTAGGCCTTCCATGGTCCGGACGAGGCTGATTGCAGTAAGAGCCTTCGTGCTTGTCAGCTCGACGATGTTCATGGTAGCCGACGCCACGGCCCTCCTGCGTGGAACAACAGGCATCCTCGAGGGAAGGATTATCGACAAACAATCACGCGGAGGGATCGTCGGGGTCAATGTGCTGTTGCGGGGAACAATCCTGGGAGGATCATCGGATGCCCAGGGCTACTATCGTATTCCGAACATCAGGGCTGGTGTCTATGATGTCCGTTTCAGCATCATCGGCTATAAGACTGTGATGATGAAGAACGTGACGATCCTGCCTGACCTGAGGACCCGTCTCGACATGGAGCTGGAAGTGGCAACCATTGAATTAGCTCCGATCGAGATCAGGGCGGAGCGTCCACTTATTCAACGAGACCTCGCCGGGACGGCGTTTTCTATCGGCGAGATGAAATTGGAAAAGCTGCCGGTGTCGTCCTTTCAGGAAGTTCTCACACTGCAGCCGGGAACCACGTTGGAAGGAAATGTGCGTGGGGGCAAGTCGAACGAGGTGCTCTTCTTTGTCGACGGTCTTCCTGTGCAAGATTTCATCTCCGGAGGCTTGGCGACGAATTTGCCGAGAAGTTCCATCACAGCTCTCACCATACACACCGGCGGATTCGAGGCGGAGTACGGCAATGCCCTCTCAGGTGTCGTCAATGTCATTACGAAGAGCGGTGGCGATTCCCACAAGTTTGGCGGAAGGTACGAAAAAGACGGCTGGCTTCCGGAGAACTGGAATGAACAACAAGATCGCGCGACTGATCTTGAGCTCTTCGCCAGCGGGCCGCTCGAGGGGAAGGCTCTCTCGTATTTTGTCGCAAACACCTTCACAACTTCGGATACCCGCTGGTGGCAAGACTTCCGTCACTTCTTTATGTCGCCGGTCAGATCCGAATTTACGGGATTCGGCAAAGTCGATTACCTGCCTACTGCAACCTTTCGCCTCAGTGGACAGCTTCTGTACTCGATTCGCCGGTGGCACGACTATGAATTTAGCTGGAGGTTCAACCTGACGGGTCTCCCGGAGCGCATGACGGATGCCTACAGGCTGGCTGTTATCCTGTCTCACACGCTTTCGGAATCTTCTTTCTATACGGTGAGTCTCAGTCGTTTCTACCAGCGATCAAGAATCGGGGACGAGGACGAAAACTTATCCTCGCTTCAGGCTTATGAGTATGATTTCTTTCTTCGCTACATCGTGGCGGGCCGACGCAACTGGTGGGCCGACACGCGTCAAATCATTTACTCGCTCAAAGGCGACGTTACAACTCAGTTGGGCGGTACGCATTTGCTCAAAGTCGGCGGGGAACTCAATCAATACGACATCGTATCTGAGCTACAGAAATTTGAACCCCGGAAAACGTATTTCGGCAAACCGATGGTGGACGCACAACTCCTGAACTATAGCAATTCCTACAGCTATCGGCCACGATCGGGGAGCATCTTTGTGCAAGACAAGGTGGAGGTCGTCCGCGATGGCTCGAACGTCAGTTTTGGCCTGCGATGGGATTTCCTCGACCCGACGGCCGAGCGTCCAATTGTCGAGTACATCCCCGTGAGGGAGAATGAGTATGAGCAGGTTGTCACGGGGACGTCGAAGGTCAAATTCAAGCACCAGTTCAGTCCGCGCATTGCCTTGGCCATGCCGGTGGGGCCCCTCAGCTTCTTTTTCGTCAACTTCGGGCACTACTTTCAGTTTCCACTGTTTGACTATCTCTATTCTGGCGTAAATCCTTCCCAGCTACGGGCCGGTACGAAGAGCATGCTGGCTGCGAATCCTGATCTCGATCCCGAAAGAACGATCGCTTGGGAGGTGGGATTCAAACACGGGATTACTCATTATGAAGTCGGATCGGTAACGTACTTTCGAAAGTCATTTCGGAATCAGATAGATTCGAAAACGCTCATACCGTTTGACAGCAAATCATCGGGCGACTACGGATTCGCTTCGTATGTTAACAACGCTGAGGCTCTCGCGACAGGCNNGCTTGGAGGTTGTCCTGAGTCGGGAACGGGACGAACGGTTGTCTGGGAGCATCTCCTACACATACATGCTCACGGAGGGAATCAGTGAATTCGTTGAACAATCCATCGCTTTTGCGCAGTGGGGATTCCCGGTGCCGGCGCGTCCGTTTCCCTTGAGTTGGGATCAACGCCACACGATAAAAGCAGATGCTGAGTTCAAGTTGGCATATGATCTGCAAGCGGACGTGGTCGCTCTCTATAATTCTCCACGGCCGTACACTTACTTCCCCACACGCGATGGCTACAGCCCCAGCAATCCCGCGAAAGTGTTCATCCCAAACAACGCGAGGATGGAACCGGTGTTGTTTGTCAACATGAAACTGTCGAGACAGTTTGAATTAGGGGAATCCAATAGCTATCTTCTCACATTGTTTGCAGATGTACGGAATCTCCTCAATTCGAAGAATGTTCGGTGGATGGACTCAAGTGGTAGGATTGGCGGGGAGTTGGGTGACCCCTCCGCGTATTATGATCCCAGAAGAATCCGTCTCGGCATGAAGCTCGACTTCTAGCTTCGCCATTCATCTCGATAGAAGAAGATTGACGGTGCCTGTCGCCGGTGCCCTGACGCTGTCTTTTAGCGAGTCTGTGATGCCCCAATCGAGCATGAGCGAGCTTTCACCTTGATTCTGAAGGGATTTCCGGTATTTTAGGAGCGGATTCTGTACGTTTCCTTCAAGAAACTAATCGTGTGGGCAGGGGTGACAACCATGAAGAAGAGATTCTCCGTTTGGACGGTCATAGCTTTTCTGGGCGTTGGTCTGTTCGCCGGTTTGGAGATCAATCAACTCGTCTCCAGCGATTCGGTCTATGACCAGATCAACAAGTTCAAGGACATTCTGAGCCTCACAGAGAAATACTATGTTGAAGACGTCGACCCCTCTAAACTAACCGAGGCGGCCGTCAACGGCATGCTGGACAAGCTCGACCCTCATTCCGTCTATTTTGCTCCTGTCTCTCTTACTCAGGTCAACGAGGAGTTCCAGGGGAAATTCGAGGGGATCGGTGTCTCCTTCAGGATATTGAACGATACGATTCTGGTTATGGAAACGATCGGTGGTGGTCCTTCGGCCAGGCTTGGGATCTTGTCGAACGATCGGATTGTCAGAATCAATGACTCCTCTGCCATCGGCTACACGAATGCAGAAGTCATGCAGCGACTGAAAGGACCAAAGGGGACGCGCGTGAAGGTCTCCATCAAGCGCCCGGGCGTGAGGGAGTTGCTCGATTTCGAAATCGTCCGTGACGAGATTTCCATCAACAGCGTCGATATCGCGATGATGGTCACCGCCGATGCCGGCTACGTCAGCGTGAACAAGTTTAATAAACGGACCCTTGATGAGATGGAGGCGTCGCTTCGGAAGCTGAAGTCGCAGGGAATGAAACGACTGGTCCTCGATCTGCGCGGAAATCCGGGTGGGTACCTTGAGCAAGCCTTCTACATGGCCGACCTCTTTCTCGATGGCGGTTCGAAAGAGAATCCGCGAAAGATCGTCTACACGAAGGCGCGAAAGGCGGAGTTCGACGAGGCATATTTCGCGAAATCGGGTCAATCGTATGAAGACCTCCCTCTCGTGGTTCTGATCAGTAACTACTCCGCCAGTGCAAGCGAGATTGTTGCGGGGGCGATCCAGGATTGGGATCGGGGCTTGATCGTCGGAGAAACGAGCTTCGGCAAGGGATTGGTCCAGCGTCAATGGGAATTGTCGGACGGCTCGGCATTGCGGCTCACGATTGCCCGGTACTACACGCCGNNGAAGGCTGATCCAGCGACAATATGAGGGGAAGGAAAAGGCGGCCTACCAGCGCGAGGCGTTCGAGCGCGAGGAGAAGGAAGGTGAAAACATCGAACACAAATCCGAGAGCGATTCGGGCCGGCCTCTGTTTCACACGAACGGAGGGAGGATCGTCTACGGCGGTGGTGGGATCACGCCCGATTACGTCGTGAAGAATCAAACCCTCACTTCCTTCACACAGGCAATGCTCCGACGCGGTCTCTTCGAGCAATTCGCGATCTCATATCTGGACGGAGCGGGAGCGCAGATTCGCTCCCGGTACAGCAAGGAATTCAAGTTGTTTGAGCAGTCCTTCTCGATCTCCGATGAAGTGATTAGTGATTTCCGTTCTTTTGCACAGAAGAACCAGGTGAAGATCGACGAGAAGGATTTTCTGAAGGATCTGGCGTATTTGAAAGTGAGGCTTAAAGCGACCATCGCCCGAAGTTTCTGGGGAAATGAGGGGTGGTTCCCGCTCCTGCTGACAACGGATACCCAGTTCCAGAAGGCGCTGAGCCTTCTTCCGGAGGCAGAAAAGATCGCGAGGGTGAACTAACCACCGATGAAAGGTCAGAAGCTAACCCGATTTTCTCCAATCTGGGGGGCGGTTGCAGCGTTGATCCTTGTCGTTTTCTGCTTCGAGTTCCTCGACAACACCGTTTCCGCAGGAGAGCGTCCGGTCGAAGGAGCTTCCCCTCTCCCTTCATCGACCATGCTGCAGGTCGGCGAGGAGCTTGAGTACAAGGTCAGTTACTCCTTCTTCAATCTCGGCACGATCCGGTTCAAGATTCTCGAAAAATATGAACGGCGCGGGCGAACGATTTTCAAAGCTCTTTCGCTGATCGATTCGAATCCGAGCATACCCTTTGTAGATCTGCATATTCGCTTTGTAAGCGAGATTGACCAGGAAATGTACTCGCATTCCTGGCTTGCTGATGATAGCTCGAAGAGCGAAATCGTCTCACGACTGTTTGTCTTCGAGTACGACAACAAGAGAGTGCTCGTTGTGAACTCGCGAAGAAAGGCGGGCTCTTCCCTGGTCACTGCGGAAAAGGTCGATACATTTGCCATTTCGGATAGACTTCAAGACGGGCTTTCTCTCTTTTTCTACGCCCGGGAACATGTTCGAGACCAGAAGCCTCATGTCGTCCCAACGTTTATCGACAAGAAGCAAGTCATCACCAACATCAATTTCATGAACCTCCGCACAGAAGCGGAGATTGATGCCGTCGACTATCCCGTTGAAGTCGTAGAGTTCGACGGTCGGATGGACTATGAGGGAGTCTACGGATTAACGGGCTATTTTCAGGGATGGTTTACCAATGACGAAGCGAGGATCCCGATCGTCGCACGCATGAAAGTCATTCTCGGAAGCGTCAAAGTTCAATTGCAGAAATGGCAGAGGGGCGGTTGGCAACCTCCAAAATATATGGAGACCGCTGCCAAGTGATCATCACGTATCGAGGGATCGCCCCAAAGATCGATGATTCAGTCTTCGTCGCGGAAGGTGCACAGATCATCGGCGACGTGGAAATCGGAAGTGACAGCAGTGTTTGGTTCAATGCGGTCGTTCGAGGCGATGTCCATCATATTCGAATAGCTGAGCGAACGAACATCCAGGACAACGCTGTCCTTCACGTGAGCCACGAAAGGCATCCGCTTCACATCGGCTCAGACGTGACGATTGGACACGGTGCCATCGTCCATGCGTGCACCATTAGGAACGGATGTCTCATTGGGATGGGAGCGAAGATTCTAGACGATGCAGTCGTTGGTCCGTACGCCATTGTCGCCGCGGGCGCGCTCGTTCTGGAGGATTTCATCGTCCCCGAAGGAATGCTTGTTGCCGGCGTTCCGGCGCGTCTGAGACGTCCGCTGACGGATTTGGAGAAGGACAGAATAATTCAGTCTGCACGGAACTACGTGGGCTACGCAAAGACCTATCGTGAATAACTCTACAGGGGGAGTTATGAAACTCAAGTTCTGGGGAGTTCGTGGATCGATCCCGACACCCGGTAAACACACTGTTCGCTACGGGGGCAATACTCCTTGCCTTGAGTTGCGGCTCGAAGATGAGAGACTCATCATTCTGGATGCCGGCACAGGAATGAGAAACTTTGGCGATGACCTCATAAACAACGGAGAGTCGGTCAAAGCCTATCTCCTCATCACGCATCCGCATTGGGATCACATCCAGGGATTTCCCTTCTTCAAGCCTGCCTTCATCTCCGGAAATGAACTGACGGTCATCGGAACTGAACGCGCTGAAAAGCCGTTGAGTGAAATCATCGCAGAGCAGATGAATCGCATCTACTTTCCGGTTCAACTTCACGAACTTAAGGCTAAGCTTAACTTCAGACCGATTCGCGATGAAGGGGAGTTCACCATCCACGATGTTAACGTCAAGGTTCGCTACGTGAACCATCCCGGATTTACCGTTGCCTATCGGCTTGAATACCGGGGGAAGACCCTTGTCTACGTCAGCGACAATGAACCGTACGATCGCGAGGCGGCAGCATCACTCTCGAATTTCGAAGCGATCGTCAAGGAGAAGTTCGACGCACAAACAGGTGATCCCAACCAGCGCGTCTTCGATTTCTGTTCTAATGCGGACGTGCTGATCCATGATGCGACGTACACTCCAGAAGAGTATATTGATCGAGTGGGTTGGGGGCATTCACACTATCTCTTTACCCTACGGGTTGCCGCCGAGGGGGACGTGAAGCGACTGTATCTCTTCCATCACGATCAGAATCATAGTGACGACAAGGTGGACGATATCCTCAAGAAATGCAAAAAAGAAGTCAAAACGAGAGGGTATAAGTTTGAATGCGAAGCTGCTGCCGAGAATATGATAATCACCATCTAACTCAAGTTGACTGCCTCAGGAAAAGCGCATTATTG
>DMMN01000033.1:9518-18773 GCA_003453835.1 Bacteroidota bacterium
GGCTGCGAAGCGGTCAACTTGAGCATCTAACTTGACTATCAGTCGGAGCATGGTTATATTTGTTTCAGAAAATTCTTCACGAGGTTCTGCTAGGGTGCTGTTCCACAAGATGATAACCGAAGAGGAATTGCGGCAGAAGAGGATTAGTACAGTCCGTCAGCTTGACCTCGGGAAAAGATGGAAATCCCAGAACAGATGCTTGAGAGGTTGATGTCGAAAGAAGTAGGCTCAAACGAAGGCAGACAGTACCCCGAATTGTGCAGACCTCCATGCATGAACAGGAAGCCAGTCGGGGTTTTTCATTCTTTGCGATGATCCTACGCATGACCGTGAAATCCCTCAGCTTCGTCTACGTCGCCGGTGCGCACTATGGATTTTGAATTCAGACAATCTGATATTCGGAAGATCGCCCGGGCACTTGGGGTGCCCGCGAAACACAAAGGAAGCAACTACCGCTTCGAGATCGAGAACAAGAGCTTGAATCGAAAACTCGCATTGGAGATCTATCCGGGCATCAGCATCGGTCGCCGGAAAGGGAATCTGATCTCGATCTATACCTCCACCGCTCACCTTCAACTCCATTTTTGTACTGGGTATGTCGTCAGCAGGTTGCTTGGTGAAATCACGTTTGTGGCAGAATCAGGCGGAAAGCTCTCAGGTTTGACCGTCGAGCGCGAGGGGGGGTGCTCGCTCTACGCTCACGTGGATCGCGAGATCCTCTCGGGGGATTTCACGACCCTGGGGCCGGAAGTGATGCTCTCCGGAATTGCATTGTCGCTGACGGAGAACATCTTGCCGCAACAAGCTGAACATCCGGTGGGAGGAAAGGGGAAAAGGAGTCGGGCGTCAAAGGAGGCGGGGACACGAAAACAAAGACCAAAGGTTGGATGATAGAGGTTGCCAACAACCACCCATGCATTCGCTTCCCGAGGGGGGATACTCATCGAACCATCTACAGCGTTCTAGAAACGGAGTCTGCATCGCTGGCTGCGTTGTCTGTCGTGTTCGTGGGGGATGGGTATATTCGAGAGATCAACAAACGCTTCCTCCGTCACGATGACGTCACGGATGTCATTGCCTTCTCACTCGAGGGCGGTTTGGGCGTCGACGGTGAAGTCTATGTCAATCTGGATCGCGCAAAGAAGCAGGCAAAGGAATATGGAGTGAGTTTTCGCGAGGAGACCAGACGGCTGCTTGTTCACGGCACCCTCCATCTCCTTGGGTATGACGACGCAACCGGCCGCGCACGCGCTCGTATGAGAGAACGCGAAGATTACCATTTGGCGAAGTTGTCGAGCAAGAAAAGGTAGGTCGTATGCACGAACGAATTGTCGAGATCATATTGTTCCTGGTAAGCGAGTTGAAATCCGACAAACAGCTTAGTGATGTCGATGTGTCACTGCTGACGCAGAATGGATACACGCAGTCGGAGATCTCAACCGCCTTTTCGTGGCTGTTCGAGCGGCTCTCTGTCGGCCAACAGCTTATGCCCGAGAGGGATGAATCGCGGCAATCACACCGAATCCTCCACGATGCGGAGAAGATGGTCATCACGCCGGAAGCCTTCGGCTATCTTCTTCAATGTCGACAGCTTGGCCTTCTCTCGAACTCGGATATCGAGTCGATCATTGAGAGAATCATGGCGGCGGGATTCTCTTCTGTGGGGGTGGCAGAGATGAAGAGCTTCGTGGCCGGCATGCTTCTGGATTCGGAGAGCCCTCCGGGCACCAGCGGTCGAATCTCTCTTAATAGTGACGATACAATTCATTAACGAGCGGGTAAATGGAAAAGTCGTTAATCATCGTTGAATCGCCTTCCAAGGCAAAGACCATCAATAAGTACCTCGGAAAAGAGTACATCGTCGAGGCATCGGTGGGGCACATCAAAAACCTCCCGAAGAGCAAACTCGGCGTGGACGTGGAGAATGAATTCGGAGTCGTCTACGAGAATATTCAGGGGAAGGATGACGTCATCAACAGGCTGCGGGAAAAGGCCCGCAAAGCAAAGGCAATCTTTCTGGCCACNNGTCCTTTTCCATGAGATCACCGCCGACGGCGTGAAAAAGGGGATGGCGCATCCGAAGAAAATAGACGCGCATCTCGTTCTTTCACAACAGGCCCGCCGGGCGATGGATCGGTTGGTCGGTTACAAGGTAAGCCCCTTTGTCTGGAAGACCCTCTATTACGGGCTCTCCGCCGGCCGGGTACAGTCAGTTGCGCTCCGCCTCATTTGTGAGAGGGAAGAAGCGATCGGCAAGTTTGTGCCCGAAGAATACTGGTCGATTACCGGCGAGTTTCAGACAATCCTGGGTGAAACCTTCCTTGCCAAGCTCATGAAAGTTGCAGGCGAAGATCCCCGGATTCCTGATGAGACGACGATGCAGGGGTACCTCGCCGAGATCGAAAAACAGAACTTTGAGGTCTCGAGTGTCGAAAAAAAACCGGTGAAGCGGAATGCACCGGCACCGTTCATTACAAGCACATTGCAGCAGGAGGCCGCCCGTCGGCTTCGGCTTTCCGCGAAGAGAACCATGATGTTGGCGCAAAAACTGTACGAAGGTGTTGAGATTGGGGAGGAAGGGCTGACGGGTCTCATCACCTACATGAGAACCGACTCCACACGCCTCAGTTCGGAAGCCGTCGCACAAGTGCGCGAGTACATCTACGAGAACTACGGAAAAGAGTACATTCCGAAGGAAGCGCGCCTCTTCAAGAAGGGAAAAGCTTCACAGGATGCCCACGAGGCAATCCGCCCGACTTCGATCAAGCACACGCCAAAAGCACTCAGGAAGTACCTCGACAAGGACCTGTACCAATTGTACGAGTTGATCTGGAATCGTTTCGTCGCTTGCCAGATGGCGCCGGCGGAGTTCGAGCAAATTTCCGTCGATGTGACAGGCGGGGAGTACCTCTTCAGGGCGACGGATCAACTTCCGAAGTTCCGGGGATTCCTCCAGGTGTACGACGACATGGTGGAGGAGAACGGTGGCAGTAAGGAGGAAGAGGATCCAGTGTCGCGCCTGCCTGAACATCTTGCCGCGGGCCAGAAGGCGAAGCTGACCAATGTGTTTCCTCGACAGCATTTCACGAAGCCGCCGCCCCGCTACACCGAGAGTAGTCTCGTGAAGGAGCTGGAATCGCTCGGCATCGGTCGCCCGAGCACATACGCTCTGATTGTGAGCACGGTGATCGATCGTAAGTATGTTGAGCACAAGGATCGGAAGCTGTACGCAACCGAGCTTGGGATGCAAGTGAACAGCCTTCTCGTCCAATATTTTCCGGATGTGTTCAATGTGCAGTTCACTGCAAAGATGGAAGATGAACTTGACACAATCGCTTCAGGGAAGCAACAATATGTAAAGGTGATGAAGGATTTCTACGATCCCTTCATTCACTCACTGGAGAAGGTTGACAAAAAGGCCACGACGATCAAGAAATCTCTCCAGGAAAAGACCGACGAGGTTTGCGAGCTCTGTGGTCGCGCCATGATCATCAAATGGGGTCGCAATGGCCGTTTCGTGGCCTGCTCGGGCTACCCGGCGTGCAAGAACACACGGCCGCTCGCCGAGGATGCGGAAAAGACACAGCACCTCGCCGGCTTGAAATGCGAGCTCTGCGGCGGCGAAATGGTGGTAAAGGCCGGCAGGTTCGGAACGTTTCTGGGATGCTCCAATTATCCGACGTGCAAGAACACGAAGCCGATCTCGACCGGGATCAAGTGCCCGAAGTGCAAGACGGGAGAAATACTGGAACGAAAAACGAAGAAGGGTCGACGGACGTTCTACGGATGTACGACGTATCCGGAGTGTGACTTCGCCTCGTGGGACCGTCCGATCGGGCAACCCTGCACGCACTGTGGATCGACGTACTTGGTCGTCAAGTTTTCCCAGGCGAAGGGGGAGTATCTCAAATGCCCTGAATGCAAGGAAGAATTTGTCAAGGAAGAAATGGCGGAGAGTGCGTAGAAATCCAGGCACGATCCGAAGGATCAGAGCTTGATCGCGAAGAGACATTGGAAATGGCGGGAGTCATCGCGAGGAAACCCATCTGGCGGATGGTGGAAACGCGACCTCGACGTAGAATCATCTGCCGGCTAGTAGGTCTCGGAGCGCCCGGCAGATAGGGGTGAAACGTGGCGGCAGAATGTCCGGCTCGTTCGGCAGAACGGGATCATCGGTTCACCAACGCAAAAGCAGTCACTGTTATGAACGACAACGTCCGCGGGTTTCTGGAATACCTCGAGTTAGAGCGTCACTCCTCGCCGCACACGATCCTGTCGTACGAAACAGATCTTCTTCAATTCATCGCGTTTCTCGACTCGAAACGCGTGAAGAAGCTTGCCGCCGTCGACAAACAACTTCTCCGCACCTACCTCGGCTTCCTTCTGGACGAGCGCTTCAGCAAGCGCAGCATTGCCCGAAAGATTGCCGGCCTTCGTTCGTTCTTTCGCTACGCCAAAAGAAAGAAACTCGTCCCAACCAACCCCACCCTCACGCTCATCTCCCCAAAGCTCGAAAAACGATTGCCGAGCTATCTGGACGAAAGCTCGATCCGGCAACTGTTCGCGTCGCTCGACCATGAGACTCCGGAAGGAAGGAGGGACACCGCAATCATCGAGCTGTTCTACGGTACGGGCATTCGACTTAATGAGCTCGTTTCCCTACAGGTAAATGACGTCGATCTGGTCGGAGGGACAATCAAGGTCACGGGAAAAGGGAGCAAGCAACGCATCGTTCCGATTGGAAGGTATGCGGTGAAGGCGCTTGAGAAGTACCTGTCGGACCGCGTGGCACAAGTTGCGAACCTGGGCCTAACAGGTCGGGCACGGTCGCTCTTTCTCACACGGAAGGGTGAGGCAGTGTATGCGCAGGCGATCTCGCGAATTGTCAAACGTCTCATTGCAGATGTTTCGGAGGCGGAGAAGAAATCACCCCACGTCCTTCGACACACGTTTGCCACCCACATGTTGAACCGGGGAGCTGACCTCCGTGCGGTCAAAGAACTGCTTGGCCACGAGAGCATGTCCACGACGCAAGTCTATACGCACATCTCGACCGAACAGATGAAGAAAGTATATCGGCTGGCTCATCCAAAGGCATAGAAACCCGGTCGAGAAGATGTACTCCGCAGACATGGCATTATCCAGGCCGTTTTCGGAAGGGGGAGTCCACACACTATACATCCGCAGGTCGTTGGAAATCAGGATTCCGATGCGATTTCGCGTAGTGAACCATACGGCAATCACGACCGCCACAAGATAAGGAGGACTACGATGGTCACCACAGTCACGTCCCGGCACTTCAAAGCACATCAGACCTTGGTCGATTATGCCGAGGCAGCGGCCAAAGGTCTCTCGCGGTACTACGATGGCATCGTCAAATGCGAAGTGATCTTGAGTTATGAACGACCTCGTAATAGCGTGAAGATTGCGGAAGTGATCGTATCGGTGTACCGCCACAGGCTGACGGCGATCGAAAAGGCCGATGAGTATCATAAATCGATTGATGGCGCGTTTGCCAAGGCGAAGGCACAGATCAAGAAGTACAAAGACAAGCTCCGGGCGAAGGATCGCACCAGGGTTCGGGTGGCACGATCGAAAGAATAATCAAACGAAGGAGCGTTGGACGTCGATGGAAAGTCTGAAAGAAAGTCGCAAACAGAGCATCTCTGTCGGATTCCTGTATGAACAGTGCAAACAGCGCTTCAAGATGACATCGATCAACGGTGATGTCGGCTTCGAGCGGGAGATCCGGGATAAGAACATCCATCGGCCCGGCCTCGCCCTCGCCGGCTACGTCGAGCTCTTCACGTATGATCGTGTGCAGGTTTGCGGCAATACGGAGATCCGATATCTTCAACATTTGAATCTCGCGGAGCGGGTCAAGGCATTCGAGACGATCTTTCAGTTTGACCTTCCTTGCATGATCGTTTCGAACGACAACAAGCTCGAGGATGAGCTCGTGCAGCTTGCAACGGACAAGCGAGTCTCCATCCTCTGCACGCCCTTGGAAACGACGAAGCTCGTGTACTTCGTGAGCGATTTTCTTGACGATCAATTCTCGCCCCAGACCGTGATTCATGGATCGTTCATGGATGTCTACGGCATCGGCGTTGCCTTGGTTGGAAGGTCGGGTATCGGCAAGAGCGAAATTGCCCTCGATCTCGTGGAACGCGGACATCGGCTTGTCGCCGACGACGTCGTCATGATCACCCGCAAAGGAGAGGGAATACTTATCGGTTCGGGCACGGATGTCGTCAAGCACTTTATGGAAATCCGTGGACTGGGATTGATCGATATCCGGTCAATTTTCGGAATCCGTTCGATCCGCTTCCAGAAACGCGTCGAGATCGTTGTTGAGCTCCACGATTGGAAGCAGGATGTGGAATATACCCGCACCGGTCTCGATCATGACAATATCGCGGTCCTCGGCGTGGAGCTCCCCCACGTAAAACTCCCGATCTTTCCCGGTAAGAACATTACCGTCATTGTGGAGGTCATAGCCCTTGACTATCTCCTGAAACACTATGGGTATGATGCCGCAAAGGAGTTCTCGAAGAGACTCGATGCGGCGATTGCCGAGAAGTCCAAGGGGAGGCGGGCGATAAACTACTTCGAGCATGATTTCGAGTGACCAATAAGGTAAACTGCTTGACAAGACTTCAAATATTTCCTATTTTCGGTCAGCTTTTTCCAACCAGCGAGATAGAGCGCCTCGACTGGCTCATACATGTAGAGTGACATCTCGAGCAGATCGAATGGCCAAATTCAAACTCTACTACTTTTCCCCGACCTCTCTCTCGTTTGCGGAGGCGAGGTGGTTCAAGACCAAGTTCGCCTCGTTGGCGATCGTCCTTGGCATGGTCATCGTGGTCCTGGTGCTTGAGCTCAACCGATTGCATGACGATGCGCTGGGACTTGGATTGCAGCGTGGGAGTGTCTTGGCGGCGGAAAACGTGATCTTGAAGGATCAGCTTCGCCTCATCGGCAATCGATTGGACGCTCTCCAGAAGAGACTGCTGGTGCTGAATGACCAGGGGAACGAATTACGGTTGCTCGTCGACCTTCCAAAGATAGATGACGACACGCGGGAGGCAGGCATTGGTGGAACCGACCAACGGATCGACTTCGGCGTTCCAACGGGAGTCAATCAATTGCTGAACCGGCTTCGGACGACTGTCGAGAAGGCGGAGCGGGAACTTCAACTGCAGCAAACGAGTTATAGCGAAGCTGTCCGGGCGTATGAGGTCAACAGAGAGAAATATGCGCGTCTCCCCGCCATCAAACCGATGGAAGGATTCTACTCCATCCACGGCTACGGAGTACGTCTGCATCCTATCTTTCGAGTTCGGAAATTCCACGAAGGGATTGATATTTCGAACGACAGAGGTACGCCGGTCTACGCGACCGGAAATGGCATCGTCGAATCAGCAGGTCGGATGTCCGCCGGCTATGGAAACATGATCGTTGTCGATCATGGATTCGGATACACCTCCCTCTACGGACACCTGGAGAAGATCTTGGTGGCCGAAGGTCGGTCGGTGANNCTCGACCAATCCACATCTTCATTATGAGGTCAGAAAGGACGGCGTCCTTCAGAACCCGGTGGACTTTTTCTTCGACGATGTCGACTATCAGAAGATCCGGAGCGAGCTTGGGATGTACAACTAGGCGGGATGCGCTGTCTCGTTCCAGCATCCATGCTTTCGGGCGGGTGCTCAGTCCCCGCAACAGATCGAGTTTCCATCGACGCGGCGCGTGCGCATACACTATCGGAATGTTCACCAGTAGTCAACATTGCCCGACGAAAACGGCGCTTGCTTGAAGGAGAGTAAAGGAAGATGATTTGGACGTTAGAACTGGCCTCCTATCTTGATGATGCACCGTGGCCGGCGACGAAAGACGAGTTGATAGACTATGCGATGAGAACCGGAGCTCCCATTGAGGTGGTCCAGAATCTTGAGGAGCTCGAGGATAGCGACGAGCCGTATGAGAGCATGGAAGAAATCTGGCCCGACTATCCGACAGATGAGGACTTTTTCTTTGAGGATGACAAAGAGTATTGATTGCTGACCGCGGGCAGTGCAAGGGGGAACCGATGGTGTCCCTTGCTGCGTGCGCGTTCGGACATTTCACCCAGCAGAACGACGCTGGGTTTTTTTTTGAGCTCGCTTCATGACCCCAAAATCTCTGGTTTGCCTCCTCCTGCTACTCTCCTTCGGGCAGACCTCGTTTGCCCAGGAATCGATCCGGAGCTATGAGGTGGATAAGATTCGTTTCGTCGGGAACGAAACACTGCGAGACGACCTCTTGCTGGCAGTCATACAGACGCGCGAGACACCCATGGGGATCTGGAAATTCCTCTATAAGATCAGCGAGAAACTCGGCGACAAACCGGAACTGTTCGACCCACTTGCCTTCGAGGCGGATTACGAACGTCTGAAGTCGTTCTATCAAGATCAAGGGTTCTTCGGTGTGGCCATCGATACGAACATCGTCTTGCACCACGCGGCGAAAGCTGTCGAGCTGACGATCCGCGTCCATGAAGGGCAACGCTCCTATATCGATAGCATCACGTTCGTCGGATTCGATCATCTTCCTTCCGTGCTCACCGAGGAGATAGAACTCAATCCGCTCTTCAAGATTGGTGATCCGTTCATCATGGATCACGTCATCGCCGAACGCGGAAGAATCGTGAACGCGTTCTTCAACAACGGCTATGTCGATGTCCGTGTTGACAGCGTTCCGGCGTATCGCTTTGCCTCAACGAACAACATCAAGGTCGTCTTCGCCTTCACACGAGGTAATCGCTATCAATTCGGTGATGTGAGAGTCGAGCAAGATTCGACCGTGGCGGAACGGGTGACGGAAGAGGTGATCCTTCGTCATCTTGACTTCCGGAAGGGGGATTTCTTCAGTGATGCGAGGAAAGTCGACAGCGAGCGCAACCTCAATCGTCTGGGGGTCTTTGAAGGATCGAAAGTCGAGCCGGTCGTCGCCTCCAAATCAGACAGCTTGATGCAAATCCCGATCAGCGTCTTTGTCCGCCCGCGTCCGTTTCAGGAGCTCGTGCCGGAGATCGGCATCAACGACGAGAATAACGCGTTCAATATCCAGTTCGGTATAGGGTACAACAATCGCAACTTCCTGGGCGGCGCCAGAAACTCATCGGCGAAACTACGCCTGCAAGTGCAGTCGATTCAGGACATCGAGTTTAGTCGCGTGTTCGGGGGGACGGGGTTACGCGATAGTAGTGTT
>DMMN01000288.1 GCA_003453835.1 Bacteroidota bacterium
GGGTGCAGCTCGAACAACGGATTGTTGTGGACGTACGAATATAGTTCGTCGGAGCCAAGCACGAACGTTGCAATGACTTTCCCGGGATGAAGTGTCTTCCGACGGTTCGTGATGATGCCTCGGTCGATGGCTTTGACGACGCCGTCGGAGACCATCTCCGTATGGATACCGAGATCGCGCTTCCCTTCCAGGAGAGAGAGCACGGCGTCCGGGATGCCGCCGATGCCGAGTTGCAGCGTTGATCCATCTTCAACGAGTGCCGCGACGTGCGAGGCGATTCTCCGTTCGAGATCGGTCGAGCCACCTTCCTTCAGGGTCTTCAGGGGTTCCGAGCACTCAACAATCTTGTGAACATGAGAAATGTGAATGAAGACGTCTCCCAACGTCCGAGGCATCTTCTCGTTCACCTGCGCCACGACGATCTTTGCGCTATCGGCCGCTGCCTTCGAGGCGCCACACTCCACGCCGAAGCTCATGAAACCGTGCTCATCAGGAGGAGAGAGGTGGATGAACGCAACGTCGAGAGGGATAATGCGATCGCTGAAGAGCGAAGGAATGTCGGAAAGATGAACCGGGACATACGCCGAACATCCGGCCTCGATAGCCTGCCGGTCCGCCGCTCCGACGAAGAGAGAGTTGTGCCGGAAGTGACCCTCCATTTCGGGTCGAGAAAGAGGATCTTCCCCCATCAGGAGAACGTGATTGACCACCACGTCGGCGAGTCGGTCTTTCCGCCTGACGAGACCGCTGATGAGCAGCGCAGGGGTCGCGGCGTTGCCGCTAATGAAGATCCGGTCTCCCGAATTCACGACCGATACCGCCTCATCGAGCGGGACGACCTTCGAGCGATAGTGTTCGAGCCAATTCATAACCGTGATTCAGTTTGTCGAATGCTTGGAAAGTCCCCCTATCAACAAAGAGAGTTGTGAAGGTTTGAGATTGAATGCGTTCGCGACCGCCTCGTTCGTGCAGTTCCCATCGTAGGCACACACCCCTCTTGAAAGCCCTGCGTCACCACGCAGCGCGTTCAGAACTCCAACCTCGGAGATCTCATGCAGGTACGGCAACAAGGCATTGGTCAACCCGGCGGTTGCGGTGCGCGCCACCGCAGCGGTCATGTTCGGCACGCAGTAGTGTATCACGCCATGCCGGATGAACACCGGATCCTCAACGGTCGTCGGGCGACTTGTTTCAACGCACCCGCCCTGATCGATCGATGCGTCCACGATGACCGAGCCGACNNCACGGCCCCGACGACCAGGTCGGCAAAGCGAACAGCGCGGGCAATGTTGTAGGATGTCGTAATCGCCGTGGTGATCTTCCATTGGAAGAGGTGCTCAAGCTCTCGGAGGCGCGAGAGTTCCTTATCGAGCACCGAGACGTTTGCACCCATCCCGAGCGCGACGCGCGCCGAAGTGCGCCCGACGGTTCCTGCACCAAGGATGACCACCGACGACGGTGGAACGCCCGGAATACTCCCCAACAAAAGACCCCGCCCACCTTCCTTGCACTGCAGATAGTGCGCACCCACTTGTACGGCCAGTTGCCCGGCGATCTCGCTCATCACCTGCAACACGGCGAGGTCTCCCTTTGCATTCTCGATGAGCTCGTACCCGATGGCGGTCACTTTCTTGTTGAGCAGCAACTCGACGATGCGCCTCTGCGATACGGCAAGATGCAGGAAGGAGAGGATCGTCTGTCCCTCATTGAACATGCTGAGCTCAAGATCGCTCGGGGGGGCGACCTTGAGTACCACTTTCGATCGATTGATGACCTCCTCCGCGCTATAACTGATGAACGCCCCCACGTCACGATACTCTTCGTCTTTGAAGAGCGACGCCGCACCGGCAACTTTCTCGATGTGGACCGTGTTCCCCGCCTNNGCGACGCCATCTTCTTTCAGTATGCCGATATCCATAGTAGGATTCCTCGATCGTGTTCGATGTTGAAACGGCACGGAAGTCTTCCGGGAGGGGTCAAAAATCGTGCCGACTGGAAGGTCGGCTTTCTAACTCGATGCCGGAGATTTTCAACCGGCTCTGAAGCGGAACGGGTCTCAGTTGTGAGAAAACGAGAACGGGCTTCCCAAAGGATGGAAAGCAATCGTAACTGAAGGAACGCGGACTCTCGATCGCGTTGAAGGAGAGATCACCAACTCGAGAGACAACGGTGCCGGGGCGTTTGCTCCGGCGGCAGGTGTGCGAGAATCGGTACGGAGTTCTTCTACGCGGGGTCCGTCACTTCTTCCTTCTTGTGCTGTATGCCGGAGTGAGGAACTTCATGATGGAGGTTCCGATGCGGGCGCGTTTCTCCGGAGTTCCGTGCAGCGCGGAGCTTGCTTGTGAGGGAGAACGAGAGACCGACCGTCATCAGCAGCGCAGCAAGCCAGATCAATCCAATGAACGGTTTCACGCTTGCCTCGATCACCAGCATCTCGGGCTTTGCAGCCTCGACACCTTTCTCTTCCAATCCGTGGACATTGATTTGGATCATCGATGCTTTCCGGGATGGATCAATGCTCATATTGAGCACCTGGAATCCGATCTTTCCGTCTTTGAGCATTGTTGTTCTCGCGTCCGGTTCGTTACCTTCCTTGTAGAAGGTAACGACCCTGAGTTGCTCCGTCCTTCCACCTCTTCGTACATCGAGCACGGCAGTGACAGGGAAGCCGCTTGCCGCCGTCATTCCCTCCATTGCATGGTCATTCATATCGAAGCGGAGGAACGCCACCTCCATGTCGCCAATCGTTGCCGTCTCTCCCTTCTTCACCTCGATGAGGTTGTGTGAGTGGTCGTGCCCTTCTCCTTCTTCCAACGAGACCGGCTCGACGTAGAAGTCCCTCGAGATGAAGCTGGCGTAGTCGGGATTCCGCATGATCTGGTCATTATAGGTGCTCTTGAACATAACAGGCTCAAGCGAGAATGCCTTACCTTCCCGTTCGACATCCACGACGAACTTCCACTTGCCGTCCCCCGTCGGCTGAGAGCCGACATAGGTGAGCTTGTATCCAAGAACTTCCTTTGCTTCGTTCTTCGTGAGCGACGCGGTCTCTTTCTGTCCGTATCGACCCGAACCGATGATGCCGAGAAACAGAAGCGCGAGACCGATATGCGAAAGAGGTCCGCCGAGCGAAAGAACTCCCAGTTTGCTCATCCGGTACCCGTGAGCAAGATTCACAAAGAACGCGAAGAAAGACGTGAAGGCCAGCAGACCCATCGTCCAGTCGTCCAAGCCGAGAAGGATGAGCAACGCAAGCATCAGCAGCGAGCCGCCAAAGGAAAACGCTGAGCGATTCACGAGTCCCCCAGCCGACTCCTGCCTCCACACCACGAGCAAGCTCAATCCAAGAATGAATGCCAGCGCGATGGCGATGGGAAGGTTCATCCTGTCGTAGAAAGCCGGTTCGACGCTCGAGCTGCCGAGGATCGGCCAGCTTGTGCCGAAGAAGATGATAAGGGCGCTCGCACCCAGAACCGCCGTGCTGATGGAGAGAAGCGACTCCCGCGTCAGCAGACCGACTTTGCCTGCAAGTGGCTTCAAATCGTTCCAGCGCCTCGCCAGCATGCCGAAGCCAAGTAGTGCCATTGCCGCGAGCCAGACAACAAGAAGCGTGTAGACAAACGTGCCGGGATCGGTGAATGAATGCACCGAAGCCGAGCCGAGGACTCCGCTTCTTGTCAGGAATGTACTGTAGACGACGAGAAGAAACGTAAGAACGGCAAGGAAGAAATTCGTGCGGGCGAGATTCCCCGTAAATTTCTGGACAAGCAATGTGTGAAGCAAGGCGATGCCGGTGATCCAGGGAATCAGCGACGAATTCTCCACCGGATCCCAACCCCACCAACCGCCCCAACCCAACACACCGTACGCCCAATAGCCGCCGATCATGATTCCGGCTCCCAGCCAGACTACTCCAAAGATCACCCAGGGGAGAGCTTTTGGAATCCATTCGATATACGTCTTCCGCCACAGCGCGGCAACAGCTAAGGCAAAAGGAACCCCCATCGCCGCAAAGCCAATGAACAGCACGCGTGGGTGAGCGATCATCCAGATATTCTGTAGCAGCGGATTGAGGCCTTTGCCGTCCGCCGGTACAGCTCCGGGGGCAACCTGATCAGGATGCGCATCCCAGAGATAGGTGAAAGGCGACTTAGAGATCAACAGGACGAGCAGAAAGGCTTGCACAAGAGCATAGACCGACATCACTTCGTATTCTATCTTGTGACGCCGTGTGTATCCGAGAAGGAACATCCCGATAATGGCGCCGCACAAGGTCCAGAAGAGGAAGCTTCCCTCCTGCCCTGCCCAGAACGTCGTCACCAGAAGGTG
>DMMN01000065.1 GCA_003453835.1 Bacteroidota bacterium
CTGCTTCTTGGCCTCCAGGCCGATGACCGTCTGGTGCATCAGCACGTGGTTGAGCACCGAGCCGAGGCTGTACTTCTTCGCTCCGCCGCTCGTTGCTGCGACTTCAACGGCCTCGGAGATCGCGATTCCCAGCGAGCCGGGAGAGTCAGGATGCTCGGCGTTGACTTTGCGTCCGAATTGCGTGCGGTCTGTGGGACTCGCAAAAACGTTTGCTCCGAACTGTTCCATCATAATGCGGCGGTACGGCTTTTGGTGATACGAAACTCTCACCATGTAGACTTCGAGATCCAGGCCGAAGAAATTGCATGCCATCGAGAGGGCCGATCCCCACTGACCGGCGCCGGTCTCCGTGGTGAGCGCTTTCGTTCCAGCCTCTTTGTTGAAGAATGCTTGAGCAACGGCAGTGTTCGGTTTGTGCGAGCCCACGGGACTGACGCCTTCGTACTTGTAGTAGATATGTGCCGGGGTTCCGAGCGCCTTCTCCAAACGGACGGCGCGGTACATTGGCGTGGGCCGCCAGAGTTTGTAGATTTCGCGCACGGGCTCCGGAATTTCAATCCAGCGCTCGGCACTGATCTCTTGCAGGATGAGACTCATGGGAAACAACACGCTGAGGAAGTCAGGCGTTACGGGCAGCATCGTGCCGGGATGCAGAACGGGCTGCGGCGGCACGGGCATATCCGCGTTGATGTTGTACCACGCTTTCGGAAGCTTGGCTTCTTCGAGAACGAACTTGTACTGTGCGCTCATCCTGGTTCTCCTGTTTTGTTGTGTGATGTCGGTCTGAGTTGCTCGTCGCAACCACGGATAATCAGCGATGGTTGGGATCCTACGGCAATGCGAGAAGGTCCGGGTTTAATATACAAAAAGCTGAAAGAGATTCCAGCAGGCTGATCCGTTCCAATCCTTCCCTTTCATTCGACGGCTGGACGGCCAGTGAGAGAGGATAACGGCTCAATGAAGAACGCTGATTCCGTGTGCGCAAGCCGGCAGCGGAAATCGAGAGGGAAGCGATTCTTCAAGAACCCTCGATGACTACTGGTAAAGCGGCCCGTCGGGACCAAGCGGGATGCCCAGGAGGATCCAGAGAACGAGCAGCCCTATCCAGGTTACGAGAAAGAAGAGGGTGTAAGGGATCATCGTGGAGATGATCGTCCCGATTCCATACTTCTCATCGTACTTTTGCGAAAAGGCGACGATGAGTGCGAAGTAGCTCATCATCGGAGTGATGACGTTTGTAACGGAGTCGCCAATGCGAAATGCAGCCTGTGTGAGCGCAGGATGGTATCCAAGGAGCATGAACATCGGAACGAAGACCGGGGCCATGACGGCCCACTTCGCCGACGCGCTTCCCATAAAGAGGTTGATGAATGCAGAGAGGACAACGAAGGAGATGATCAAGGGAATGCCGGTGAGGCCGATCTGTTTCAGGCCGTTCGCACCTTCGATGGCGATGACCAGGCCGAGATTCGAGTAGCGAAAGAACGCAACAAACTGAGCCGCGAAGAAGACAAGGACGATATAGGTTGCCATCGTCGACATCGATTTGATGATGTGTTTGACCGCGTCCTTATCGTTCTTGATGGATCCGACGACAAAACCGTAGACGAGCCCGGGGATCAGGAAGAAGAGCAAGATCCCTGTGATGATCCCATCGAAGAATGCCGAGTGAAGCACGCTCCCCGTTTTGGGATCGCGGAAGACACCGCCTTCCGGGATGACGGTAAGTGCAAGAAGCGCCACCAGAACAATGGCGCTGATGCCGGCCCACTTCAGTCCCTTCTTTTCGATTGAAGAGATTGTCTCAACCGAGATTCGGTCCGCGCTCCCTCCGTACGCGCCGAGCCTCGGCTCGACGATTTTGTCCGTCACCCATGTGCCCCCCAGGACGACTAAGAATCCTGATGCGAACATAAAGTAGAAATTCACCGCCGGGCTAATTGTTTGGGATGGATTGAGAATCTGAGCGGCCGATTGTGTGAGGCCGGCGAGCACGGGATCGACGGAGCCGATGAGAAAGTTCGCCCCGAACCCACCGCTCACACCACAGAATGCGGCAGCAAGCCCGGCCATCGGATGGCGGCCGAGCGCGTGGAAAACGACGGCGCCGAGCGGTATCAGAACGACGTACCCGGCTTCAGAGGCAATGTGAGAGAGCACTCCGGAGAACACAAGCGATCCTGTGATGAGTCTCGGGGGAGCTTTCACGACGAGGGCTCGTATGAGCACCGTGAAAAGGCCGGAACCTTCCGCGACGCCAATCCCGATCATCACGGCGAGGACAAGTCCGAGCGGTGGGAAGTTCACGAAATTCGATGTGACGTTCTTGTACATCCATCGGATCCCCTCCCAGTTGAGCAGGCTTTTGACGTCGATGACGGACTGATCGACGGGATGCACCGAATTGAAGGAGAGCATCTCTCCGAGCCATGAGCAGAGGGCTATTGTGACGGCAAGAAGAGCGAAGAGAGTTGCCGGATGAGGCAGCTTGTTTCCGACGAGCTCAATGGAGTCGAGCGATTTCTTGAACAGACGTGAGACGCGTGAGGCCATAAGAGATCTCCACAGGAATGGGGATGAGGTCAAGAGAAAGATGGGCAAAGATAAGAGGTAATCTTTGAAATCCCAATTTCGGCGGGAAGAGGTCGCGCTACGAATGCCAAGACCGCAACCTCATGGAAGGATTGTGGGATTGAGCGCATTCCGCGAGGCCCGGCTAGTGTTTAGCTGGATCATCGCCGGCACGGAAAGACAAAGACCCTGATCGACATTCATCGTTCAGGGTCTTCACAATTTGTCACGTTCACGGGATCTAACTCGACCGAGTGGATTGTTTCGATGATTTCTA
>DMMN01000186.1 GCA_003453835.1 Bacteroidota bacterium
TTCCGTAGCGTGCGGCAAACGTCAAAACCATCAGCCCGTGGCAGCATCACGTCCAAAATGATCACGTCCGGCTCATGATCTTCGGCGAGTTGCAGGGCGGTTTCACCATCTTTCGCCGCCAAAACAGTATAACCGTTATGCTCGCAGGCGTCGCGCAGACCTTTGAGCATCGCTGCTTCGTCTTCAACAAGTAGAATTGTAGGCATAACCCTCCTGCTCACGGATTGCTGCTTAGTTATCCAGCGGACCTTTTGGTACTATCATTCGAAAGCGGGAAAGAAAGCGTGAACGTGCTTCCCCTGCCGATTTCGCTTACCATTGCTATTGTCCCCGCGTGTGCCTCGATGATCTCCTTCACCAGGGTCAAGCCAATACCACTTCCAGGGATTTTTCTCCCATCCGGCAGCGGACTGCGGAAAAACTTGTCAAAGATCCTCTCGCTATCCTTCTTGCCTATTCCGATACCACAATCAGCCACCGCGACGACGATAGAATCCTTTTGATGTCTGGCAGAAACCTCAACGACTTTTTCATCGCGAGAATACTTGACGGCGTTATCGAGAAGGTTTAGCAATGCCTGTTCATATGCCTCCACATCCAGATTACACGGTGGCAAATTGCTCTCGATGTTCTCTTTGATGACGACTCCTTGCCCATCGACGAGCAAACGGAAGCGCTCAGTCGCCTTCCTGGTCGCATCGCCAATCGACGAGAGTTCCATCCGATAGCTTCTCCTGGCTTTGTCAATGCGGGAGAAATCCAAAATGTTTTTAACGAGGTGGGTGAGACGCTCGGCTTCACGTTCGATCAAATGAAAGTACTCCTGCTGTTGTTCCTGGCCTGTGACCCAGCCCTCGTTCAGGTTCTCCGCGAGCGTTCTGATTGTGGCGATAGGAGTTTTAATCTCGTGGGAAACGTTGGCGATGAACTCGGACTTCATCGCGGAAATCTCCTCTTCACGTGAGATGTCCCGCAAGATGAAGACTATCCCGAGCGCGATCAGAACGATAACCGAACCGAGAAGGACGTAGTAGATAAGCAGACTTTTCGAGGAGATCGCTTCAAGAGGATTCCCTCCCATTGCAACCAACGCCAACTTGGTTCCTGCAGCAAGTTCTTCAAATCGAGAGAAGGGCCTTGTGAGCACAACTGTCGCCGCGGAAAATCCGGCAGGAAAGAGAGTTCGGTCCGCCGCGTCAAGCAACGCGATGCGAACTTCTTCGGGTGGTTCAGACTCCTTGAGTACTGCCAGGGCTGCGTCTGTAAGCGCATTCGTTCGTATCCTGAGGCCGATATATCTGATCGGAGATTCCGCGTCATCGTTCACGCGCACTCCAATTGTCCAGGCAGCACTATCGGATTGCCCCGATAGATATCGAATGTCTTTTCTTCCATCAGAATCATTGAATCGTGAATTTTCGTTCCACTTGAAGTTTATCTCTTGCTTGATTCCCGGAAGAGCATTTGTTTGAAGGAAGTCCCGGAAGCCTTGCTCATCCTCAACCTCTTTCTCGAGCCTCACTATGGAATCCAGTGTGGCCCGCTGAGATTGTGACAGAAACTGCTGTTGACGCTGCAACCGCGATTTAACATGNNTCAAGCAGCTGATTGCTCGTGGCCAAGGATGGACTTTCCTTTTCCGCTATCTCGAGAAGCTGCAGATGTGCCACCAGAACGTACGGCATTCCCTCGCCGTAGAACTGATTGTGATCCTCGTTGATTATTCTCTGGTAGGTCCTTCGGGCATTCCCATAGTCGGTTTTTTTGAACTGGCACCGGGCAATGCGTGAGAGAAACGCGGCTCGAAGGGGTTTGGACAACGTGGAGGAAAAGCCTCTCTGATATTCTGTGAGAGCTTCATCAAGTTTCCCCTGAACCTCAAAAAGATCTCCAGCACGGAGATACTGGCTTTCCTGGAGACGCAACGTGCTCCGGTCTTTCATCTCATCGACATCCACGTTCCGAAACGTCTTGGGAAAAACCACGCGTACGTTGTTATCGAGGAAGAAGACACCTTGCACGAGAGAAGAATGCGTGCTGAGCGTGCGAAGAGCCGCGATGTGGCTCGCAGTCAGTTGACGAGGAGGCGAGAGTTGGCGGAATGAGGCGCGGATCTGATCATCCAAAGCAGATTCAATCTGGTCAACCGCCAGCGAAAGAGATCTCTTGAGATTTTCAAGCACAAGTTGTTGTTGCTCCTGCTTTTCTTGCTTGATGGACTTGAGGCCCAGGTAACCGAGAAACAGGCAGGGAAACAGAACGGCGATGACGAATATCGTCACGACGCGCTTCCGCAGCCTGGGCTTCAACACTCCACCGATCATGGGCAAGATTTCAATTCATTCATAGGAAAGATAGTGAACCCAGTTGAGTTCATTGTCAGGAAACCGTCAGAATTTGTCAGGAATTGTTGAGATCGTCCTCATAGGCTAAGCGGACTTACGTCCACCTTCGATTTGACCACATAATTCATCTCTCGAAGTCTTTCCTTTACTCGATGACACCTCGTTTGCTGAAGTTGATTCTGACTCCAGGGAAAAGTGTCATTCTCCTTCGAAATCGCCAACTCATATGACCTCCGAGCAAGTGGAATTACAAACCATGACGCGCAAATGACGTATAGCTTGCATAACAACGAATGTCGTTTGTCCCGCCAATACGGGAGCATGTACGCAGGACTGCGCCTATCTACGCCATCAACACAAAAAGATGCTTCCCACGAATCTAGAGGTTCTCAATCCCGCATTCTACGGGTCAGGCTTAAATGCCAGAGGCGAGTACGGCGTCCGACTGCAAAACTACGATTGCCGTGAGCCAAAAGCAAACAGACATCGACTTGAGGGAAAAGATAAGGTATGATTGAAGAATTCCTGGGTAAAATAAAGATCCCCACCGATCTTCAATGATGAGGATTCTTCTTTAGAACCAGTGGGGGGGGCCAGCCAAACTGATGGCGGGCAAGCAGGACTCCCGACTCCTTCCCTATTCACATAAAAAGCCGAACGCCCGGACTCACGTCCGAGCGTCGGCTTTTTGTAGCGGGGGCAGGACTTGAACCTGCAACCTTCGGGTTATGAGCCCGACGAGCTTCCAATTGCTCCACCCCGCGATCGTAGAATTAGCTTTGCTGCCCTGCAAACTTCCAATTGTTGAGGTCTGACACCGCAGGTGGCAGACCGAAATCCCGTCCGTTCTTTGGACGGGCTCCACCCCGCGATCGTAGAATTAGCTTTGCTGCCCTGCAAACTTCCAATTGTTGAGGTCTGACACCGCAGGTGGCAGGCCGAAATCCCGTCCGTTCTTTGGACGGACTCCACCCCGCGATCGTAAGGTCTTTTTCGACGGCACAAATATACTCACATTTACCTGCCATGTCAAGGTCTTATATATTTTTCCGCGAAGGGATTCATTTCTCGAGACGTCCTCCCGGAATTCCGTTCCGCACGAATTCACCCACCTCTTCCTGTCACAATTATCCTCACCGTTCTCTCCCGGTTCCGACGCGTCAACATTGTTGACGGGTCAGGACATTTTTCCGTATCATCTCCATTGTGAAATCGGCAGCGAACCATATCGAGTTGATCTTCTCGGAAGAGGGGAAACTCTCCCACCTTCCGAACTATGAGTTCCGACCTCAGCAGCGGGAAATGGCAGAGGCCGTCACGTCTGCGCTTGAAGGCCGCTCACATCTGATCCTGGAAGCGCCGACCGGCGTGGGAAAGAGCCTTGCCTATCTGGTCCCAGCGATTCTCCACGCCGTCAAGGAAAAGAGAAAAGCGATCGTCTCCACGCACACCAAAAACTTGCAGGAACAACTCTACAGGAAAGACATCGAAATCGCGCGTTCGCTCGTCGGCCACGATTTCTATGCCGTCATCTTCAAGGGCCGAAAGAACTATCTCTGCACGACCCGTCTCCGCAACGCCCTCCGTCAACAGCGGCAACTGTTCGATACGGGAGAAGCCGGAGAACTCCTGCGCATCCAGGAATGGTCCCAGGTGACCCGGGATGGCGATGTCGAGAACCTTCCCTTCACCCCGTCGCAATCCGTCTGGCAACAGGTTTGTTCGGAGATCGGAACGTGTAGCTCTATGGTCTGCGGCCCGCACTGCTTCTTTCAGAAAGCGAAAAGGCAAGCGCGCGAGGCAACCGTCGTCATCATGAATCACGCCCTTTTCTTCACCCTGTTCGCGATGCAAGACGCCGAAGAGTATTTCCTTTTCAAAGACGACTTCGTCATCTTCGATGAGGCACAGACTCTTGAGAGTGTCGCCGGGCTCGGCATCGGCAAAAGCATCTCCCGTGCTCAGGTCCTCTTCGCCGTTCACCGCCTCTACAATCCAAAGACAAAGAAAGGGCTTCTGGCAAAACATCGCTCGAAACATCACAAAGAACTGTGCGCCCAGGCCGAGCGGGCCACGAACGCCTTCTTCGAGGAGGTTCAGATGGCGGTACGGGCTCTGAGTGAGAAATCGACTACTCTCCGAATTCGCACTCCTCGCTTCGTGAGTGAGACGCTCTCGAGACCGCTGCAACAACTCCGCTCAGCCGTTCGAGAAGTGGAGGATGACGAGAAGTCAAAAGTGGCCAAGGATGAGCTCGTCGCCGCCAAACGACTGATCGGGGAAGCGGAGATGCTGGTGGAGGAATTTCTCGAACAATCTGACTCAGCTCTGACCTACTGGGTGGAACTCTCATCAGGCCGATTCCAGAATGTGCACTTGAACACGGCTCCTACAAGTGTTGCGGACAGCATTGCGCCGAAGCTTTTCAAGAAGGGGACCTCGGTCATCATGACCAGTGCAACGCTGTCCGTGAATGGATCGCTCGCGTACTTTCAGCAGCGGCTGGGCGCGTACGACGCTCGCACGCTGATTCTCGACACCCCGTTCGACTACCAGAAACAGATGCGGCTCGTGCTCGGCAAGGCCGTTCCTCCTCCGGACAATCCGGCCTTCGAGGCGGCGATCCCCGAATGGATCTACGGCTCCATCGCCCGCTCACGCGGCAAAGCGCTCGTCTTGTTTACCAGCTCGTATTTGCTACGCAAGGTTGCGGAATCGCTTCGCGGCCGGCTTGAATCGGAGGGGATCAGACTATTGGTGCAGGACGGAAGAACTTCGCGGCACGCACTGCTCGGTGAGTTTAAGAACGATATCCATTCCGTCCTCTTTGGGTTGGACAGTTTCTGGATGGGCGTTGACGTTCCCGGCGAAGCACTCGAGCACGTCATCATCACGCGGCTGCCGTTTGCAGTTCCCGATCATCCTCTGATTGAATCACGCATGGAGTTGATCGCACGGCAGAACGGCAACGCCTTCATGGACTACACACTTCCCGAGGCAGTTCTGAAGTTCAGGCAGGGGGTGGGACGATTGATTCGCTCAAAGACCGACACGGGGATGATCACGATCCTCGATTCCCGCATCCTCTCAAAACAGTATGGTCGTACATTCCTGCTCTCGATCCCCCGATGCCCCATTGAGCTTCTTGGACCTGACGGAGGAGCTTTCCAGGCAGAGATGGAAGAGGTGGCCGACATCTGACGGAGAAGGAGATCACTCGAAGTACTGCATTTGTCCCTACGCGCAACTACACATCGAGCTTCGGCAGAACCCACGTTTGCCCATGTTTCTCAAGACAGAGCCTCTCCGGCGTCCCCGCAAGCGCCTTCTTGAAGCGTTCGATCGGCTCCATCGTCGGCTCGTCGCTCTGGATGAACGTCCCCCAATGGATCGGCATGATGAACGTCGCGCCGAGGTGGTTTGCCATCTCTACTGCCTGTTCGGGGTTGCAGTGATTGAAAATCCACGGGTCATATGCGCCGATCGGCATCATCGCGAGATCGATCGCTGCCTTGCGCTCTCCGACGCTCTTGAAGAACTCTTGATATGCCGTGTCACCTCCAAAGAGAATCGTCCGGCCATTCTTTGAGATGAGATACGCGCTAAAGCTCCTTCCGTTCCAATCTCCCTGTGAACGGTCGCTCTCCCACGGATAGCGCCAGCCGAAGTGTTTCACCTGAAGCGCTTCGATCTCCACCTCGTCGATCGTCATCTTCTCACCCCAATCCAACTCATAGGCGTTCTTCCACGTCAATTCATCGATGACATCCATGGTGTTCTTCGCCATCACAATCGGGATTGTCTTGTCGAACTTTTTCAGAGACGCGAGATCGAGATGGTCCAAGTGGGCGTGGGAGAGCAGGATGAGATCGATCGGCGGAAGTTCATCGATCTTCAGGGCGGGTGCAACAAGCCGCTTCGGTCCGAGGGTCATGAGGCCCAGAATATTGAGCCCGATTCGTTCCGAGAAGACCGGATCCGTAATGATGTTGGTCCCGAAGAAATTGATGAGGATCGTTGCATGACCGATCCAGGCCGCCGTGATCGTCGAGTTGTCCCATGAAGATGGATCGGGACGTAATTCGGCCTGCTGCATCTCATGCGAGCTGAAGATCATATCCCAGCGCGAACGGCGTTGCTTCTCCTCTTGGCTCAGAAGCACGTCCGGTGCAAGGGCGCCAAGCCCAAGAGCCGCAAGAAATCTTCGACGAGTAGACATGAGCCTCCGCTTAGTTATCCTTCTTCGTAATTGTCCCGGACAGGCGAACGGTATTGAAGGATTGAACAGACGGAATCCCCAAAAAATTCCTTTCTATCGACGTTTGAGAAGATAGATGAACACGGGCGCGCCGAGCACGGCTGTCACGACTCCGACGGGGATTTCGGAGGGAGCAATGAGAATGCGGGAAAGAAGATCGCATAAGACAAGAAAGATCGCTCCTCCGATCATCGAGGCCGGCAGGAGGAGCCGGTGATCGGGACCGAAAAGAAGCCGGCACGTATGCGGAACAACCAGACCAACGAATCCGATCACGCCGCTGATTGACACCGAAAGACCGGTGATGAGCGACGCCAGGAGGTACGAGAATCTCTTGACCCTTTCAACTTCCACCCCGAGATGCAAAGCCGTCTCATCCCCCGTGGCGATCAGGTTAAAACGACGGGCCTGGAGGACAAGCAACACGGATGACGCAAGGATGGGAGGAACGATCACCAGCAGCGAACTCGACTCCGCTGCACCCAGGTTCCCGATGAGCCACAAGTACGTCGTCCGAATATCCTGGTTCATCAGCGCCGTGAAAAGAAGAACCATCGCGCTGAAAAAAGCTCCGACCATTACTCCTGACAACAAGAGCGCGTTGGTGTCCAGAAATCCGCGACGGTAGCCGAGCGCGAAAACCAGCAACATCACAAGTCCTGATCCGAGAAAGGAGAAGAGAGGCGTGATGAAGTGCCCAACGCTGAGCCCGAGAGTGACGGCTACGAGGGCTCCGACCGTTCCCCCACTTGAGATCCCAAGAATGTACGGCTCGGCCAACGGATTTCTTAACAACGCTTGAAATGTCGCCCCTGCAATCGAGAGGCCTGCCCCGACGATCATTGCCAGGAACACACGCGGCAGCCGGATCTGCAGAATGATCGTCCGCATGCCTTCTGCGGATTGATCCGAGGGAGCGAACAACGCGCTCCACACCTCCGCAAGCGAGACTCGTGTTGCGCCGAAGAGGAGGGAGACACCCGTGATGCCGACAAGCAAGAAAAGCAGGCCGGTCAGGATGAGGAGGGTTTTACGGATCGTAAGGGGAGATTTCGCCATGACGTCGAATGCCCAATCTCTACTTCGCGGCAAATTGAGCCTCGAGCGCATTCCACATTTCCTCCAGCAAATCGCCCACGCCATCCCCCGAGACCGCAGAGATGCGGCATACAGGGATGCCTTTGCCGAAGGAAATTCGCTTCAGCTTTCTTGCCTCCACCTCCGAGAAGAGATCCATCTTGGTGAGCGCGACGATTTTTGGTTTCTTTGGGAGCAGGGGATTGTGTCCGGCAAGCTCGTGGAGAAGAACCTTGTAGTCGTGTTTGGGATCTTTGCTGACCGCTTCGATCAGAAACACGAGAACCTTCGTCCGCTCGATATGCCGGAGGAACAACGTGCCGAGTCCCTTCCCCATGTGAGCGCCCTCGATAAGCCCCGGGATGTCCGCGACGGTGAAGCTTCTGTTCTCCGCGTAACGCACAATTCCGAGATTCGGAGTCGTCGTCGTAAACGGATAGTCGGCGATCTTCGGTTTTGCCGCGGAGATAACGGAAATCAACGTCGATTTCCCCGCGTTCGGAAATCCGACCAACCCCACATCGGCAAGAAGTTTCAGTTCAAGCACAACCTCTCTCTCCTGGCCCGGGACACCGGGTTCGGCAATGCGAGGCGCCTGATTGGTGGACGTTGCGAACTCGGAGTTGCCCCGCCCCCCTTTTCCGCCCTGCGCAATCACCACCTCATCTCCGGCGCGCACAAGATCGGCAATGATCTTGCCGGTTGAAGAATCGCGCACCAGCGTTCCGCATGGCACTCTCAGAACGGTGTCCACACCGGTTTTGCCGGTCTGTTTCTTTCCCCTTCCATGCTCGCCGCTCTCCGCTTTGTAGTGACGCTTGTACTTGAAATCGAGCAGCGTGTTAAGTTGCCGATCGGCACGGATAATCACGTTTCCGCCGTTGCCGCCGTTGCCGCCATCGGGTCCCCCTTTCGGGACGAACTTCTCCCTCCGGAAGCTGATGGTTCCGTTTCCGCCGTTGCCGGCTTTTACAAAGACGGTCGCCTCATCGATGAACTGCATTTCGGGATGTATTGAAGGTGATGATCGTGTAACGCCGACGCCGCGATCAAAGCCTATTGCTCGCGATCATCGGTCGGCAGGTAGTAGCTCTGAACCCGATCCGTGAAGAGTATTGCCTCCTCCGAAAACGGATCGACATCATTGGAAAGAAAAATTTCACTCAGATACGACGAAGCCTCCTTCCAGCCGGTAATGCCGTTGAGCCGGTCGAGGGCATTTCGAAACTCAACCTCGTCTTTCCGGAAGACTTTCTTGGTGAACATCTTCTGTTCGGAAAGAGAAAAGAGCGTGTAGATATCCGCCGGCACGGCATCGGGCGCCGGGGATCGTTCATGTTCACCTGCGGCGTGCGAACCTGCGGGATTCTCGTGCGACGTCTCAGGCAGTTCGACATCGTCGAAATCGGAAAAGACTTTCACGGGGGACTTCCGGGGCGCCTCCGTTCGGGTCTCTCCATCCGGTGCGGGCCTGCGATCCTGATCGGGCGTTGATGACGCTTCGGCGCCGGGTGTGGCGATGCGCGGTTTGAACGAGGGGANNCTTGCACCTTCTCGATGAAATTCGCGAGCTGATGCAAAGTGAGTTCGTCGAGGCCGTTGCGGTCTCGTTCCGTTTCCAGTCGCTCCTTGATCGCATCAAGCTTCTTGTCTTCAAAAAACACGATGGCCGCGTTGATCGGAATGCTTGGTTCGGGCGCTGCCGTTGTTGATGCCGGTCGCCCCGCCTCCATAAACCTGACTATCGGCCGCGCCATGAGCGCAAGCTCCACGCTCGTATGCGTCGAAACGATCTCCCGATCGATCTTCTCGATCAATGCGCTGAACTCCTCATACGTCATCTCCGCCAGGCCCCGCTCCTCGATGTATCGCTTGATGATTTCCGAGTAGTAGATGTAGTCGAGCAGATACCTGAGTTTCCGGTCGATCTCCGCCGTTGAGCGGCGACGGTTGCTTTCGAAAATGAAGCCGAGCAACGTCCACTGCGGTCGACAGAGGAAATTGAACTGGAAATGAACCGCGTGATCAAGCATCCCTTCGAAATCATGCTGGCCGAATTGGTAGTTGAGCACCAGCAGGAGATCGATCTGACGGTGGAGACGGGCGATCTCCGGCAGTGCATAGGGTAACTTCTTCGAGCGTACTTCTGACTCGCGTTCCTGCTGCAAGATCTGTTCAACCTCGGCTTTGAAGTACGCTTTGATCGCAGGATGGATGTCTGACGCCAGGATGTCCCTCAGTCGGATCGTCTCGTCCTCGCCAATCGTCCGACCCCGGACGGTGCTCCGGATGATGTCAATCTCTGTTTCGAAAATATATCCCATGCAACTCTATGGAAGTAAGTCTATGAAGATGAGACTCCGTTCTTTCCCCAGTGTGAGCGGATATCGAAGATCGGTATGACCGGCAGGATCCACTCTCGCCACTGCCAATCCGCCGCTATCCCACTTCACACGTTTCTCCCTGCCGCTTTTCACCAGCTCGGTTACCCGATCGATTTCCCTCTGAGCGCCCGTCTTGAACGTTGCATCGATGCCCGGTCGGGCGATGATCTGCTTGTACATGGTGATCGCCTGCTCGAACTTCGACATTTTTTCGTAGGCCTGACCTGCCATATAGTACGAGGTGGCCGTCCAGTCGACCTTCGATTTCTTCACGACGAGATACGGCACCTTCAGAAATTCAAGAATCGCCTGCTGATATTCCCCCTTGTAGAAATGGGCTTCGCCGATGTAGTAGCGTATTTCCCCTTCAAGATCTGCATCGGAACTTTCGAGAAGATGTTGAAGATGGAGAACCGATTGATCATAGTATCCAAGTTTCTGAAACAACACTCCGATGTCGATCCGCTTGTTTATCAACTCAGGGTCATTCGGAAAACGCTCGACGTACTTGCGTGTCAGCTCAAGCGCACCGTCAAACATTGACAACTCCTTGTAGGCGAGGATCAGGTTGTTCATAGCGTATTGGACCAGGTCGGGTGCGCGTTGCTCATCGTCCAAGAGAGCCCTGTATTGCCGCGCCGCCGCCTCCCATTGTTCCTGATTGTAGTGCAAGTTGCCGAGGCTCAGTTGTGCGCGTGGCGCGATCTTGTCGGTGGGAAATCGCTGTACGATCGAGGCATAGAGGCGGAGAGCCTCTTGCGTCTCTCCGGCAAGTTCCGCAAGCCGCGCGTTCCCGTAGATCGCTTGCGGTACCAGAGCGGTTGTTGAATACTGCTGAAGGATATTGTCGAAAAAGGCTTTCGCCTTTGCGGCATCCCCACTCCGGAGAAAGTACATGCCCCTTTCGTAATCGAACTCGGCGGCGTAGCGTGCAACTCCGGGAAATGTGCGGACGAAGCTCGCGGCCCTTGCGTCTCCCTCTTTGGTATTGTTCAGCCTGAAGTAGCAGACGATGATCCGGGACTGCACGTACTGCTGAAGAGAATCCCCCTTCGCCTTCTGAGCCACCTCGCTAAACCGAGTAAGAGCGTTCGCGTAGTCCTCGTTCCCGTAGAACAGCTCTGCAGCTTCGAGCGATGCCTTGTTGAACTGGTCTGTGGATCCCAGAGCAAACTTCCCGGCTCGCTCGAGATATTTCGCAGCGAGCGCAATCATGCTCTCCGCGCGGGCGATCGATGCCAGCGCGTAGTATGCTTGGCCGGCCCGTTCGGTAGTGGTGTCGCGCCAAAGGTAGGCAACGTAGAGTCGTTTGGCCTCTGATCGATTCCCAGCCTTCTCCTGTCCGGCCGCAAGCTTGAACAGAAGCTCGCGAGGAGTCTCCACGGACTCAGAAACATCGTTGCCAAGATGGGAAAGATAGGCTTTGAAGCTGCGAACCGACTTTTCCGGCTCGCCGGCTCGGGAGTACGCGTCCCCTCTCGCTCTGTCGAGGTCCGAAGCAAAGCTCGTGTAAAAGTACTTCTGCTCGATCGTCTGATAAAGCGGGATTGCCCGCGAGACGTTTCCCCGTTCAGCATAATATTGAGCAAGAGTCCATGCCGCCCGTGCGCTCGAAGAATGATTCGGGTACCTCGTCAGAAAATCTTGCAGGACAACCGCTGCCGTATCGTTTTCCCCGAGTGCGAATAGTGCATCGGAGAGCCGGATGAGCGCATCCGGAGCCGCCGCGCTCTGCCGGTAGTTTTGAAGGATCGATCGGTAGATCGAGACGGCGTCCTCGAATGCTTTCAGCTCCTGATAGGCGCATGCCGCTTCGAAAAAGATCAGGTCCATGCGGCGGATATTCGAATGGTCTTTCAAGAAAGCGGCGTTGATCTGCCGTGCGTCGAGAATCGTTCCGGCAAGTTTGAATCGGAGTTTCAATTGAGCAATGGTTGCCTCTTCGGAGAACTCGCTTATGGGGAATCGCTTGAGGAGCGAGTCATAGAGAGCAATTGCCCTGCGGGCAAAGGGGCTTTGCTTCGCTCCATCTGCCGTCGGCCCTTTCCGGTGAAGATAGTCGTTCGATTTGGCCTGATAGTACAAAGCAGCCGCCTGTTTTTCGATCTTCAATCCCAACTGGAGAGCGGAGTGAAATTGATCGGCCGATCGATCAAAGTCCTTGAGGTCGTTGAAGGAGATCTCTCCCAGGCGGAAGGCCAGATCGCCTTTTGGTTGTCCCGCGATGACGTCTCCGATGAGAAGAGCAAGCTTTTCAAGTCCGCCTTCTTTGTCTTTGAGCTCGTATGTCTTGATAGCTTCAATCGACTCTCGCGCCTGTGTGCTGTGTTCACTCGCGGGAAATTGCTGCACCAGGTTTTCGTATGACAGAAGGGCGAGCTCCGGAGATCCGGCCTGCCGCAGAGCTCCGGCGTGGGCAAAGAGGGCGTCATCGATCAGCGACGTGGATGGGTACTCTCGCATCAAGACCTCGAGCAGCTCAACTTGTCGCCGATGGTCGTTCAATTCCTCACCGCAGACGCGGGCCGCTTCAAGAAGGATGCGGGGGATTTCCGGGACGCTGGGGAATTGAGTTCTAAAGGTCGAGACAAGTTTCATTGCCTCGGCGTAGTTCTTGCTTGCGACGAAGGATCGGATTCCTCCCAATTGAGCCAGACGCCGATTCACCGAACCCGAACTATCTTCCAATGCTTGCTTGAAGAACTCACTCGCCTTCGCCGGAGCTTGGACTTTCTCCGCCATGGCTCCTGCCTTGAGGAGTGTTTCTCCGCGTCGAGCTCCATCAAACCGAACCGCCTTTTCGTAGTGGGCCAGGGCTTTCGCTGCGTCGCCGCTCAGGGCATACGCGTCACCGATGGCAATGAGAGCCCCCTGACGAATTTCAGAAGACGCCTGAACGGTATCCTGCGCAATGATCTTCCAGGCATTCATGGCTCCGTCAAGACTCCCACTCTCCTTCTGCAGTGTACCAAGCAAGAAGAGAGCGGCATGATAGCCGGGCGTCGAGCGAAAATTCTTGATGACATCGTTCAGTGACGACTGCGCCTCCTCTAATCTCCCAAGCCTGACGAGAGCTTCAGACATGGCGATGAGGGCTTCAGCCTTTGCATTCGCCTCCTTCGATCCGTCGGCAGCCTTCCTCGCCTCGATTCGTGCAAGCTCAAACTGATTCTCCTCGAAGTACATCCTGCCAAGCTTCAGCCTGGCCTGCAAAATGACGTCTGACGAAGCGTAGTCTTGGACAAGGTTTCGCAACGCTTTCTTCGCGTTTTCCCGGTCACCCCCCTTTTCGAAATACTCGCTTGCCTTGAGGAGAGCCTGGGGTGCGATCTTGCTTTTCGGATGGAATGTCTTCAGCCGTTCAAATGCCAATCCTGCCTCGCGGGCGTTGTTCATCGCGATGTAGGCTTCGGCCACGTTCCACCATGCTTCCGGTGCCTTTGGATGATCGGAGAAGGCGAGGGCGAAATTCTGGAAGGATAATCGGGCATCGTCGAACTTCAGAAGCTTCAACTGGGAGAGACCGAGATAAAACCTTGCCTCCATCCCCTGCTGCGTGTTGGGATAGGTCGAGACGAACTGTCGAAATTGTTCGAGGGCCAGATCGTACAGTTTATCGTTGTGAAGGTTGACGGCGAGCTTGAAGTCGGCATTTTCTTTGGTTTCTTGGGAGGCCAGAAGGAGAAGTGGGATGAAGAAAAAGGCCGTTATGGTAAGGCTGCGAGGGATCATCGGTCGAAAAGGTAGCACATATTCGAGCGATTATCAAGGTTTGTGGCGTGTCCGTCCGTTTGCGCCACGGCAGAGAATCTTGATTGACATTCAAAGCCAACTTTTGTACAATCATTCGCGCCGAGCTTCATCCAGCCAATTCCTGACGCCTTCCAAAGGAGAAAACTATGCGCCGTTTCTCTCTGGTGGCTCTTCTCTTCCCTCTTTCACTGTACGCTCAGATTTCAATCACGTCTGCGGACGTTCAAGGATGGTTTGCCGTCGGTAAATCCTGGACGTATTTGAATTCCGATTCGAATCCCGGTACGATGAACGTTGGCACGGCATCGGAGTCTGCACAGACGTGGATAGTTCCAAGCATTGCCAGGCTCGACACTTTCCGCATGGATAATGTTTCACCTTCATCGACGCCGTATGCTTCCTCCTTTCCACGGGCGACGCATTGTCAATATGGTGGACGCACGGACCAGGACGCCCTGTTTACAATCTACAACTTCTATCGCTTCAGCGCAGATTCCCTGATTCAGCTTGGCACGGTTCATCGCCAGAAGTTCCTTGGTCTTGACACGACTTACGTGGACGTTCGACCCGAGCCGCTTGCCCGGTTTCCCCTCGCACTCGGAGGTACGCTAACGCGGCCTGACTCCGTGTACTCGGGACCGGGACAATTCAGCATTACGACCGAGACCGAGGTGTATGACGCGTTTGGATCAATGACCGTCCTTGGGAGAACGTATCAGGCCCTCCGCTCGAAGTCAACTGAGATTCGTCAGCGGTTTCTCAACAACGCTGTTGTACAACAGGACACTTTGATTTCCTTCATGTGGTTCGCGAAGGAAGGTGTTCTCGTAGAGCTCGAAGCGGCTGAAGCAGGACAATCATCAGGACAGATCCCGCTGCAATCGCTTTTGATACAGATCGTCAGCGCGACTC
>DMMN01000150.1 GCA_003453835.1 Bacteroidota bacterium
CGGCGCAAGAGGGGAAGCTCATCGAAGTGCGCTCTGCAAATCTATTGAATGTGAGGACGATCTCGGATCAGGAAGTCAGGGAGTTGATCGGCAACGTGCATCTCGTTCAGATTGAGCCGGGGGAGATCATCCGAATCTGGTGCGACTCCGCTCGCCAGTTCGTGGCAACAAACAAAGTGGAGCTGTTTGGGCACGTCAGGATTACGCGTGACGGCGTTACGGTTACGGCTCCGGAGGGTGTGTACTTTGGAGATGAGCGTCGGGCTGCATTTACCAAGAGCGTTCGATTGGAGAAGGGAGCGATGACGCTGACGTCCGCATTCGGGGAGTACTTCGCGGACGAGAAGAAGGCTATCTTTGTTCATGACGTGACGGTTGTCGACTCGGTCTCTTCGACCAAATCGAACGCACTCACGTACTTCGACACAGAGGAAAAATCCATTGCGGTCGGGGACGTGAGCGTCACGAGCTCCGAAAACAATGTGACGGTGTATGGCGATTCACTGGTTCACTTCGCCAAACGTGCGTACACGATCGTGCCGAAGAATCCGAGACTCGTCCAGATCGACACGTCCGAAGGAGGCATCATCGATACGCTTGTCGTCATGGCCGACGTGATGGAGGCGTATCGTGACACGGTACACCGGTTTGTGGCGAAGGGAAACGTTGCCATGGCGAGGAATGACTTTGTAGCCAGGTGTGGCGAGGCCGTGTATTTGATGAAACGCGAACGCATAGGACTTCGGGATCAGCCCGTCGTCTGGCATCGAGAGAATCAGGTCACCGGAGACTCGATTGCAGTGACCCTGTTTGAGAAGCGTTTGCGAAGTATTTACGTTAAGGGGCGGGCGATGGCGGTCTCAAGATCGGATTCCCTCTTCCGGAACAGGTTCGACCAACTCACCGGCCGAGAGTTGACGATGTACTTCGCCGGCAACAAGCTTGAGCGCGTTGAGGCCGAACGGAACGCCGTCAGCCTCTACTATCTTTTTGAAGATCAAACGCCAAATGGTATGAACCGGTCGAGCGGAGATCGCATCGCTATTGAATTCCAAGAAGGGAAAGCCGGGCGAATTAAGGTCGTCGGCGGCGTCGAGGGGCGGTTCTTCCCCGAGCCGATGATCGCCAAGAGGGAAAGCCACTACAATCTTGATGGATTTCGCTGGATCGAGGCGCGGCCGAAACGTTCGAACCTCCACGTTATTCGAGAAGCGCATGACTGATCCCGGAATGGGTTCGACCGGTCTATTGACATCGATGGAGAGTTCGAGTGTAGCGCCTTCACCAACTCTATCTATCCTCCGCTCGGAGGGGCTGGTCAAAAGGTACAAGAAACGAATTGTCGTCAATAGTGTGACCATCCAGGTGCGACAGGGGGAGATCGTTGGATTGCTGGGTCCGAACGGAGCAGGCAAGACCACAACGTTCTATATGATCGTCGGTATGGTTCGTCCCAATGGCGGACGGNNGTACGGGTGTTCGTTGACGGGACGGAGGCAACGACGATGCCGATGTATGTCCGCGCGAGAATGGGCATCGGCTACCTCCCGCAAGAGGCTTCTATCTTCCGCCGGCTGACCGTGCGAGAGAACCTCCTGGCAGTGCTCGAAATGAGCGATCTTTCCCGGCGCGGCCGTGAAGAGAAGTGCGACCGGCTCCTCGAGGATCTTGGTCTGACGCATCTCATGAAGAGCAAAGGCTTCATGCTTTCGGGAGGCGAACGACGAAGGACTGAAATTGCCCGTGCACTTGCCGTCGACCCGAAGTTCATGCTTCTTGACGAGCCGTTCGCGGGGATTGATCCGATCGCCGTTGAAGATATCATGCGGATCGTGATGAAGTTGAAGGAGAAGAATATCGGCGTGCTCATTACGGACCATAATGTACATGAGACGCTCTCCATTACCGATCATTCGTATCTCCTGTTCGAAGGGAAGATCCTGAAATCCGGCACTGCCGACTTTCTCGCGAACGATCCGGAAGCGCGTAAGCTCTATCTTGGTGAGAAATTCAAGCTCGACAGATACGAATGAACCGTTCCACTCACTACAAACAAGCAGACGAAATTTATGGTTGTCGTTACCGAACCGGGATCAACTGAAAAGCAAATAGAGGAAATCATCCGCGTCTTGCACGAGCACGGATTCGACGTTCACCGTTCAACCGGCGTCCGGCAGACCGTCTTGGGTGCAATCGGCGTTCAACCCGACTTCGATCACCGGCAGATCGAATTGCTGCCGGGCGTAGCCGAGGTCTTGAGGATCACCGAGCCCTACAAGCTTGCAAGCCATTCGTTCAAGCGCGAGGGTTCCGTGTTTGACATTGGAGGCCTGAAGATCGGTGCCAATGATGTCGTCGTGATGGCAGGACCTTGCTCGGTCGAGAGCGAGGAACAGATTTTCACGATCGCGAAGCATGTCGCCGATGCGGGAGCAAGGGTCCTTCGCGGCGGTGCGTTCAAACCGCGGACCTCCCCCTACTCCTTCCAAGGGCTGGAAGAGGAGGGGCTGAAGCTTCTGGCCAAGGCGCGGCAGCTGACCGGCCTCCCCTTCGTCACCGAGGTGATCNNCCCTACTCGTTCCAGGGTTTGGGGGAAGAGGGCCTTCGTTTTATCCGGGCGGCAGCCGACGAATACAAGCTGAAGGTGATTACCGAAGTTATGGACAAGAGTCAGATCGACCTCGTGGAGAAGTATACGGACATCCTTCAGATCGGGGCGCGTAACATGCAGAACTTCACATTCCTTCGCGATCTCGGCAAGGCCGCCAAGCCGGTGTTGCTGAAGCGGGGCCTTGCCGCCACCATCGAAGAATGGCTCATGTCGGCAGAGTACATCCTCTCCGGCGGCAATGAGCAGGTGATCCTCTGCGAGCGAGGCATTCGCACGTTCGAAACCGCAACGCGCAACACCCTGGATATCAGTGCCATACCCGTCATCAAGAAGAAAAGCCACCTGCCGATCATTGCCGATCCCTCCCACGGCATCGGCATCCGGGACAAGGTCATCCCCATGGCGCGCGCGTGTGTTGCTGCCGGAGCTGATGGGATTATGGTTGAAGTCCATCACGATCCCGACCATGCCAAATCCGACGGCGCCCAGTCGCTTTTCCCCGATCAGTTTGCCCAAATGATGAAAGAAGTTCGGATCATCGCAGAGGCTATCGGGCGGAAGATCGCGTAGCTGACGGGGGAAGGGTGGGATCGTACCGGCGCACATCGAACGACGAACACATCACCCATCTTGGAGTTACAACCTCGCTTTGAGAAAACAACAAACGGGAAAACGGGCGGGCATCGAACGCGTCACCATCATCGGCGTCGGACTGATCGGTGGCTCGCTCGGACTGGCCATCCGTCAGCGCGTCCGATCGGCTCATGTCGTCGGAGTGGATAGGGCTGAGGTACTTAGGAGGGCCCTGCAGCGTGGGAGTATTGACCGCGGGGAACCCGATATCGCGAAGGCGGTCCGGGGCGCCGACCTTGTCGTCCTTGCGACTCCGCTCTCCACTATTCTCACACTCCTGCCGGTTGTTGCCCGAAGCGCTTCGCCGCAAACGCTCGTCACCGACGTCGGCAGCGTCAAGTCCGTTGTTGTCAAGCTCGCGTCAAAGTGTTTTCCAGGACATAACTTCATCGGCGGACATCCGATGGCGGGTGTAGAGCTCTCCGGAATTGAGGCCGCTCACCCGCTGCTGTTCGAGAATGCGATCTACGTTCTCACGCCTGTCGAAAAGACGCCGCGCGCTTATTTGTACCGGCTGAGCGATTTCCTCACTCGGCTCGGAGCTCGGGCTATTCGACTTGACGCGCAAACGCACGACGAGGTGGCAAGCGCCGCCAGCCATCTGCCGCAGCTCACGGCAGTGGCGCTGATGAATGTCGTGGGAAAGCGACATCGAAGTGCGAGGAATCACCTGCAGCTCGCTGCCGGCGGATTTCGCGATCTGACGCGCATTGCTTCAAGCAGATTTACGATCTGGAGTGACATCCTCCCGCTCAACAGCGGCGAAATCAGAAAGTCCGTCCGCCTTTTGATTCGCGAGCTTGAGGAGTATTCACAGGTCCTCGCTTCTGACGAACGTTTATTGCTGCGTCGGCGCTTTTCGTCCGCCCGTCGCCTAAGGAATCACATCCCTAAGACGATGAAGGGATTTCTTCACCCGTTGGCGGAATTGTATGTCTTTGTCAGCGACAAGCCGGGGATGCTCGCAAAGTTGACGAGCTCGCTTGCCAAGGCAAAGATCAACATCAAGGATATTGAGTTGACGAAGGTTCGTGAGGGGAGCGGAGGGACATTTCGGCTCGCGTTCGAATCGAAGGATCAGGCGAAGAAAGCCGCGCGAGTTTTGAAGCGGGCTGGGTTTGAGTCGAGCGAGTGAAGAGGTGAGTTCTTCTCGAGTATCACGCCCCGGTCTGACCGGGGTTTCTTGTTTTCATCGATATCGGGGGTCCGCACGACAAATGACTTTGGACTTATTTTTCAAGATCTGGAATCCGATCTTTCAACATTGAGAATTCTTTCGGATCGGATGCTCCATATGTGAAACAAATGTGTTCTTTTTTTTGGCATACATCTTGACCACTGCCTCCATCGTCCAGTCTGCCAATCCTTGGGAAGGGAGGTCCATCGAATCATGACCGTCAGCCAACTAGCAAAGTCAATTGCCACGTCACCCACGCTGAAACTGAATGAAGAGGCGCGGCTCCTCCGGGAGAAGGGCGAGGCAGTGGTCACCTGGGCGCAGGTGAACCGAAGAACAAGGCGCCGATTGCCGCGATCTTGAGCTCGGCAGCGAAACTCAATACAGGCGATATCAAGTATACACCGACCGACGGCATCCCGTCTCTCAAGAAGGCCATCATCAAATACACGGAAGAGAACTACGACAAGGTGGTGGCTCCCGAGAACGTGATCGTCTCCGGCGGCGCGAAACAGTCGGTCTACAACATCCTCTACTCACTCATCAATCCGCAGGATGAGGTCATCATCCTCGCGCCGTATTGGGTGAGTTACCCTGAAATGGTGAGGATGGTCTACGGTGTTCCGGTGGTCGTGACCCCGGAAGATGGAAGCTTCTATCCGAAGATGTCTGATGTGTTGAAAGGGATAAGCTCATACACGAAAGCGATCATTGTCAACAGTCCAAACAATCCTTCCGGAGTGATGTACCCCCCGGAGTTCATCGCCGAGTTGGTCGAGTTCTGTGAGAAAAAAGGAATTTATGTCCTGATGGACGACATCTACCATAAGCTGGTGTTTGATGGAAGGACGGCTCCTTCTTGTTACAGATACACGAAGAAGGACATCGAGTCCACGCACGTCGTCGTCATCAACGGTGTTTCGAAGCTTTATGGAATGACGGGATTCAGGATTGGCTGGGCCATCGCGAACCGGCAGCTCGTCGAGATCATGTCGAACGTCCAGGGACAGATTACGTCGTGCACCTCGCTCATTCTCCAGGCGGCGGCAGAGGGAGCGCTCACCGGTTTGCAGAGCGCCATCGACAGCCTCCGCATGACGCTTGAGAACAACCGGAACGTGATGTTGCAGGAACTCCATTCGTTTACTGGTGTCAAGACGACCAAGCCTGACGGCACCTACTACTGTCTGCCGGATTTTCGTGCATACTCGAACGATTCCGTGAAACTCTCGGAGCTCCTCTTGAAGAAGGCGTTGGTGGTGACTGTTCCCGGAAAGGAATTCGGCATGGAAGGGCATCTCCGCCTCAGCTATGCGACATCCATTAAGGACATCATGGAAGGAGTAGCGCGCATCAAGTGGGCGCTCGATCCGAACTCACCAAATGAAATTTATATCGGCGACCGTAAACTCGTGAGGGACTGGCAATGAACAATATCTTGGACATCAAAACCCCCGCTCAAGCACAGGCTGCCGCGCTCAAAAGCGATTTCGGGCTCGAGAACCATGGCCTCTCGAATTTACGGTTGGCGTACTGGAACCTGCCGACCGAAGCGTTGTACGAGGAAATCACCTTTCGAAACGAAGCGCGGATCTCCCATCGGGGACCAATCATCGCCAACACAGGAAAGCATACCGGACGGTCAGCCGGAGATAAGTTCGTCGTGAAGGAATCCTCGACGGAAGAGAAGGTTTGGTGGGGACAATACAACCGTCCCTTCAGCCCGGATAAGTTCAACGACCTCTACAATCGCCTCCAGGGCTTTCTCCAGGGGCGAGACGTGTTCGTCCAGGATTGCTATGCCGGAGCCGATCCGAACTACCGAATGCCGATCCGCATCATCAGCGAACACGCCTGGCATGCCATGTTCGCCCGGAACATGTTTCTTCTGCCCGAGACGAATGAAGCGTACCGGCGACACGTTCCCGATTTCACGGTGATCGCCGTGCCCTCCTTCAAGGGTATCCCGCAGATTGATGCTACGGCTACGAACACGTTTATCGTTCTGAACTTTTCGCAAAAGCTCTGCATTATCGGGAACACGGCCTATGCCGGTGAAATCAAGAAGTCGATCTTCACCGTGTTGAACTATCTGCTCCCTCTTGAGGGAGTGCTCTCGATGCACAGTTCCGCCAACACCGGAAAGGAGGGAGACGTGGCGGTCTTCTTCGGCCTTTCCGGTACGGGGAAGACGACGCTCTCCGCCGATCCCAAGCGTGGCCTCATCGGTGACGATGAGCATGGATGGAGCGACGAAGGGGTGTTTAATTTCGAAGGAGGGTGTTATGCGAAGGTGATCCGGCTCTCTCCAACGGCCGAACCGCAAATCTTCGCCACGACACGAATGTTCGGGACGATTCTGGAAAACGTTGTCTATGATCCCGTGACGCGTCACATCGATCTCGACGACGAGTCGATCACGGAAAACACGCGGGCATCGTATCCGCTTGAGTACATCGGGAACGCCGTCGCCTCCAAAACGGGGGGGCATCCGAAGAATATCATCCTTCTGACGTGCGATGCTTCGGGAGTCATGCCCCCGATCGCACGACTTACGCCGGATCAAGCACTGTATCAGTTCATATCCGGCTACACGTCGAAGCTGGCAGGAACGGAGGCAGGTCTCGGCAAAGAACCGGAGATGACGTTTAGCACGTGCTTCGGCGCGCCCTTCATGGTGCACCATCCCTACTTCTACGCTGATCTGTTGAAGAGGAAGATTCTGAAACATGGCGCTCACTGCTGGCTGGTGAACACCGGCTGGATCGGTGGGGCGTACGGCGTTGGCAAACGCATCAGCATAGGTCATACGCGGCGGCTACTCGAAGCAGCCCTCACGGGGGAGCTCTTGAATGTCGAGTATGTGACCGACCCGATCTTCGGCTTCAACGTTCCGAAGACTCTGGATGGTGTCCCCTCGAACGTTCTCGACCCGTCCGCATCGTGGCCAAGCAAGGAGGTCTACATGCAGAAATACAGACAACTTGCGGCACGATTCGTTGAGAACTTCAAGAAGTATGAATCGGGATGTCCGCCGGAAGTTGTCAAGGCCGGACCGAGGGTGTAGCAGCGCAAGCGAACGGGTGGCGGATCGTCGCCTGTTCGTGTTTACGGGAGGTGTGTGGGCGTTACCGTTTGGACGTGTCGGGAGGGGAAGGATCGGATTTCTTGACCTGCGTGTCGCCCTCCTTCTTCGATTCGGTTTTCGGTTTTGATTCGGTGGTATCGGAACTCGTCTTCTTGTAGTCGGTGAGGTAGAATCCGCTTCCTTTGAAGATCATCCCGGCTCCCGCAGTCATCAAGCGCTTCAAGGCAGGTTTTCCGCACGACGGGCACTCGATGAGCGCATCAGCCGACATCGATTGCAGCTCTTCAAATGCGTGCCCGCACTCCTTACACCGGTAGTCGTATGTTGGCATGGTGTAGCTTTTCCCGTCCCTTCTCGTTGTGACCGTTTGTCGTCACGCTAGTTCCGACAGTCCTCGTCGGAGTCGTTCGACGGCCTTTTCCAGATCGGCCATCGAACACGCATAGGAGATGCGGACCCAATCCTGCGCACCGAAACCGGTTCCCGGCACCATCGCGAGATGATGTTTGGTCAGCATGAATTCACAGAGATCATCTGAAGTTCTTATCGTCTTGCCGTCGACCGCTTTGTTCAGATAGGCCTTCACCTTGAAGAAGAGGTAGAATGCCCCTCGGGGGTAGACGAACTCCAATCCGTCGATCGATTCGAATTCCCGTACCAAATACCTCCTTCGCCGGTCGAATTCAACAACCATCCGAGCGATTTCCTGGCTCAAGTCGTTTGCCAGTGCGGCGTAAGCCGCCTTTTGAGAGACGGAAGAAGCATTCGATGTGACCTGGCTCTGGAGTTTTTCCGCCCCCTCCACGATCTCCTTTCTCGCGGCCAAATAGCCGATGCGCCATCCCGTCATAGAGTAGGCTTTGGAGACGCCGTTGATCGTAATGACTTGGTCTGCGATCGAAGGAATCGATCCAATGCTGAAATGCTCGAGTCCGTCGAAGATGACCTTCTCATAGATCTCGTCGGCGATGACGAGAATACCGGTTCGTTCAATCACCGTTGCCAGTCCCTCCAATTCATCCCGCGCATAGACGGCTCCGGTTGGATTGCATGGAGAATTGAGAATGAGCGCCTTCGTCCTTCGCGTGATCATTCGGTTGAGCAGTGCAGGAGTGATCTTGAAATCGTTCGCAGGGAAGGTCCTGACAATAACCGGCTCGGCGTCCACGAGCTTCACCATTTCCGGGTAGCTGACCCAGTAGGGGGAGGGGATGATGACCTCGTCTGCGCGATTGCAGACAGCCTGCAGTGCATTAAAGACGGAATGTTTTGCGCCGCAGGAAACGAGTACCTGAGCCGGATCGAACTCGAGATTGTTCTCTCTCTTGAGCTTGAAGGTGATGGCCTTGAGGAGATCCGGGATTCCCTGGTTGGCGGTGTATTTTGTGAAATTGTCGTGGATGGCGGCAATCGCCGCATCTTTCACGATCTGGGGGGTCGGGAAATCCGGCTCCCCGGCCGTGAGGCTAACAACATCGATGCCCTGGCCTTGCATCTTTTTTGCGCGCGCGGTCAGGGCAAGTGTTTGAGATTTCTCTAATGCGGCTACTTTCTTCGAAAGTGGTCGTATCAACTTCCCTCCTTGGTATCGTATGGATTATCGTTTCGCCGATCGGGCTTTCTTTTTGAGGGCCTTCAGCACCACCACCGGCACAAACCTGCTCACGTCGCCATTCAGCCGTGCAATCTCGCGGACAATGCTGGAGTTCAGGTAGGTGTATTTCTCGTTCGGCATCAGAAAGACAGTCACCAGGCCATCGGACAGCTTCCGATTCATCAGTGCCATCTGCAGCTCGTATTCAAAATCCGAGATCGCACGCAATCCCCGCACAATCGCCGTCGCGTTCTTTCTACGGGCGTAGTCGACCAGGAGCCCGTCGAAGCAATCCACCTCCACCTTCTTGTACGAACGAACGACCTTTCGTATCATCTCCAGTCGCTCCGTCTCGGTGAACATCGGCACTTTGGTTGAATTGCGCGCGATGGTAATGATTACCTTATCGAACAGCTTCATCGCCCGTTCGAGGATGTCCAGATGGCCGTTGGTAATAGGATCGAAGGAGCCGGGATAGATTGCGATCTTCATGAGTGATCCCCCCTTGAGTCGCCGGCACCGGTGAGAGCGCCGGAATGCTCGCTCGCTTTAGGTTTTGCCTTGAGAATGAGCGCTCTGGTTTGGCCGAATGACTTCTCCATGACTTCGTACGAATCGGGTGAGACGTCCACGTGGGATTCGCGACTGTGCTCCATGATCACGTACGAACCTTCTTTCAAAACTTTGGATGCGGAGATCGCTGAAGGGAGTGTCCCAATCGATTCGAGTTTGTACGGGGGATCCACGAACACAAGGTCGTACGACCGATGCGTGTTCTTCAGGAACCAGAAGACATCTGCCGGGTAGATCGTGCACCGGGCGCTGCAATCAAGGGCTGCAATATTGGATTCGAGCACCTCGATCGAACTTCTTGATTTCTCGACGAAGACGACTTCGTGTGCGCCCCGGCTGAGAGCTTCCAGCCCCAGGCTCCCGCTGCCGGCAAATAGATCGAGCACAGAGGATTCCGTGAAATCGATCCGATGTGTAAGGAGGTCGAAGAGTGCTTGCTTGACGCGATCGGTGGTCGGACGTACGGAATGGTCTCGGACGGTGGTCAGGAATCTCCCTCGGTACTCCCCGGCAATAATCCTCATGGGGACGCTCGTAGGGCTAGTCCGATGGCGGCTGCAAAGCGAGAGCTTTCCTTGACGAACGGCTCGTGGAGTTTCTTCGAAGGGGAAAGGCCGCGCACGGCATCAAGTGCGAGGGTCTCCGTCCCACGCTCGCGTTTGATTTTCGCAACGAGTGCGGGGGTGATGTCCATCCCGTGGAGCACAATCTTTCCCGGAGAGTCGACCCCTTCCTTCTCTTTCAGATAGGTCAGGTAGGTTGCTACTGCATCTCCCACGTCCGCGGAAGAATCGATGAGGAACGCCCGATAGTCACACAATTCTCCCTGGAGGACGAGGCTTGCGTCGACGCGACCATGCCGGACACCAAACAGGGCGACATTCTCTTCGGCGCATTCAGGGTAGTTGAACCGGAGAGACTTCTCCGTGCTGAAGTGATCGATATCGACCAGATGAAGCTGAAGCTTGAGCTCGGCGACGGCCTTCTTAAGAAAACCTACCATCCCCCGCCGGACGCAGACGACGAACATCTGCTTCACGTCCTTGTCACCCCAGGGGAGCGGCTGCGAATCGATGATGAATTCTTTCAACGGCGTGTCGGGGTGATACTGCTCCAGCTCCCATTGGATGTGCGCTGAAACCTCGTTCCCCTGAAGTGCCGCATCGACGGGAATGATGTTGATGAACACCGGATCGGTGGGAAGCGCAAACGAAATATATTTCGATCGGACCCGGCTCTGCTTGAGCAATTCTTCGAGCTCGTAGACGAACGTGAAAAGCTGGGGATGATCCGGCGACAGGTTTGCTCCGCCTTGGGAAAAATCCATTGCCGTCGGGCGTTCCCCCAGCGCCGTAACCGTTGTCTTCTTGCCATGTTCCACTTCGGCAAGTTGGATATTTCCTTGGTAGAAAGAGATCCCGGTGTATTTCGTCGATTTCATTGTGGCACCGACAACAGTTGATAAAGAAGAGATTCTGCCCAACGGTTCGAGCCGGGCAGGCTGTGACAACAGGTTGCCTAGTCTTCCCAGGATGCTTTGTTGATCTTCGAGTCGTCAGTCAACGATCCGATCGAACCATAGCCGTCAGGATCTTCCACAAGGTACTTTTTGATCGCGGTTGTATCGACGGCGGTGATGGCATACGGCTTCCAGGATTTCGGAGAATTCAAGAGCGACTCGGGAACGAACGCACCCGACAAAAGAGGCTTGAACATGGAGGCACTCCACGTCGTGTCGGATGCCAACGATTGTTTGATGAAATCGACCAGCGTCGCGATCGAATCAGCGTAGCGCCCGTGGTTTTCGATGTACCTCAACTGCGCCGTTCTGATGTTTTGCAGCCGAATACGCGATTCCTTCTTACAGTATTCCTCCCGTTCTCGAACCTGGTACGGTTCATAGAGCACCCAAATCAGTACCCCCACGAGCAGAACGATGATCGTTTTGAGAACGATGGAGCCTTTGGCTTGTTGGTAGACGGACATACTTCCACCACGATAGAGAAGTGTCTATTGAACTGTGATCAGTGATTTAAGTTGGTCATACTTCTTCTTGCTGATACCCTTGATCTTCTTGAGGTCTTCCGGCGCTTCGAACTTGCCGACATCCTCACGATACAGAATGATTCGTTCGGCAGTCGTCTCGCCGATTCCCGGCAGCTTGATCAGTTGTTCTTTTGAGGCGGTGTTCAGGTTCACGAGCCGCGCGGTGTCCTGGCGCCCGTGTCCGTCAGGATGATCATCGAGCTTGCTGCTCAGTGCCTTGAACGTGCTGTCAGCCGTACGATAATCGAACTCTTGGGGCGATGGAACGGTCTCCTGATAGAGCCGAATCCCCACGCCGATGACAAAGGCGGTCGCCAAGAACAGAAGAACCTTCTGCTCGGCAGCCGTAAGTGCGAGCCAGTCTTTCAGACGTTGCAGCATGCAGCGTCAGGAGAATGCGTCGCGTACTTTTTCAAAGAAACTCCGGCTGTTCGCGTGGCGCTCTTCTTCGCTCGGTGTGATATGATCCATTTCTGTGAGCTGCTTGAGCATCTCCTTCACCTTTCCAGTCAGCTTCGAAGGAACCCAAATGTTGATCCGCACAAGCTGATCTCCTCTCCCGTAGCTGTTCAAGTGCTGGATTCCGCGTTCTCGCATCCGCAAGACTCTGCCGCCCGGCGTCCCGGGGTCGATCGTGAGCTTGGCTTTCCCCGTGAGTGTCGGGATTTCGATTTCTCCTCCGAGCACAGCAGTTGGAAAACTGACGTTGACATCGTACACGATGTCGTCGCCGCTCCGGACGAAATACTGGTGAGGTTGTTCTTCGATGAGCACGATGAGATCACCGGCCGGGCCGCCACGCCGGCCCGAGTTCCCCTGACCCCGAAGCGGGATATAGTTGCCTTCCGACACGCCCGCAGGAACATTCACTTTGATGGTCGTTTCTCCGTGGACGCGTCCATCGCCATGGCAATTCGAGCAAGGGTCCTTGACGATTCGCCCTTCGCCGGAGCAGGTGGGACATGAAGTGATGTTTACAAATTGGCCGAACATCGAGCGTGAAACCTGCCGAAGCTCGCCCGTCCCATTGCATTCGGGACAAACGGCCATCCCTGTTCCCGGCTTCGATCCTGATCCCTCGCAGACGTCACATTTCTTCTGCTTCTTGACTTTGATCCTCTTCTCGACTCCGGCGGCGATCTCTTCGAGGGAGAGGCGGAGTTTCACCTTAAGATCGGATCCGGGTGTTCCGTGTTGCGCTGAGCGACGGCGTGACCGCCGATCGCCGAAGACCTCGTCGAAAATGCCCCCGCCGAATCCGCTTCCAAAGATGTCGCCAAATGTCGAAAAGATTTCGTTGATATCGCGGAAGTCGCGGTAGTTTGTTCCGCGCATCCCCTCGTGGCCGAATTGATCGTACCGGTGCCGTTTGTCAGGATCGCTCAGCACTTCGTACGCCTCTGCTGCTTCCTTAAACTGCTCTTCCGCCTCCTTGTTGCCGGGATTCCGGTCGGGATGATACTTCAGCGCAAGCTGTCGGTACGCCTTCTTGATCTCCTCCTGCGAGGAGGAACGGGAGACACCCAGCACCTCGTAAAAGTCGCGTTTCGTCATATATGCGGACTAGCTTTCCCTTCTTTGAATCTCGTCTGGACCATCAGGCACTTGTTGGGCGGACGGTTCAATCGCGCGGTCTGGAGGCTTTTCCGCTGAGGCCTCCGACGTTGTCTCATCGATCATGGGCGACGATGAGACGACGACTTTGGCGTGACGAATGACCCGATCGTCAAGCAGGTATCCTTTTTCCACCTCCTCCACGACGGTGTGCGGGGGGACGTCCGTTCGCTGAATCTGGAGCAAGGCGTCGTGGTAATGGACATCAAACTCTTTGCCGACCGTCTCCATCGCCTTCAAACCGTGCGATTCGAGAAACCGAATGAGTTTCTGGTAGATAAGCTCGACGCCCTTTGAAAAGGATTCCGATTCTTTCCGATCTTTGCCCAATTTGAGCGACCGTTCGAAATCGTCGACGATCGGCAGAAGATCGGAGATCAGATCCACTCTTGCGAACTTCAAGACGGTCGCTGCTTCGTTGTCGACTCGCTTTTTGTAGTTGTCGAACTCGGCGGCCTTCCTCAGCAAAAGGTCCTTGTATTGTTCGACCTGCTTCTCCGCTTCGACGAGTCTTTTCGAACGCTCATCGATATCGCTCAAGTCTCCAGCCTCGCTCGGCGTTCCGGGTACGGCTTCTTCCTGTTTTTCACCTGACTGATTCAGTTCTTCTTCCATATCGCTCAAGGTGCTTCCCTGATAAGTTCTCCCTACGTTCCCAACATTTTTGCAATTGACTGTGCCACAAAGTCTACGAGCGGTATGACTTTTCCATAATCCATCCGCTTCGGGCCGATGATGCCGACTCTTCCTCTGACGCCCTCAACGTTGTAGGTCGCCGTGAGGATGCTGTAGTCCTTTGCTTTGTCGTCTTCGTTTTCCTGTCCGATCGTGATGACGAAGTCTTTGTCCAGCTCTTCGTGTTTCTCCAGCAAGTGGACGATGATCTCATCGCTTTCGATCAACTCGATGACGCTGCGGAAATTCCTGGGATCGACGAATTCCGGCTGATCAATGATGTTCTGAGTACCGCCGATGTGGACCTTTTCCCGATCTTTCAAATCGTTGAATAACTCGTCAACCGAGTCGATGAAGAGACGAATGAGGCCAGTTCGCTCGTCCTGGACGTCCCGAATGCGCTCGAGGAACGAGTCACGAATCTGCTGAAGCGTCAATCCCGAGAGTCTCTCATTCAGAATCCCCGCAATTCTATCGAGAGCATCACGTTGGATTTCCACACCGACCTCGAGCATCAGAGTCTTGACAAGGCCCGATCGAATCGACATCACGACGAGAAGTCTTGAGCTGGAGATCGGAATAAGCTCCAACTTCTGAAAAACGCCACTGCTGATATGTGGCGAAGAGACGATGCTCAATTGTTTCGAGATCTTCCCCAGAAGCTTGGAGGTTTCACGGAGCAGAAACTCATGGTTTCCCGCAACGTCAAGTCCCTGTTCAATTTGCAGCCGGTCCCCCTGCGAGAGATCTTGAACTTCCATGAGGAAGTCAACATAGTATCGATATCCCAGATCGGTAGGAACGCGGCCCGCAGAAGTATGAGGATGAGACAAATATCCCAGCTCCTCCAGATCTGCCATCACATTTCGTATCGTGGCCGGACTGAGCCTCGTTTCGAAGCGTTTGGATATGAAACGTGATCCGATCGGGACGGCGGTGTGGATGTAGTTGTGCACCACGTGCCTCAGGATATCCCGCTCTCGTTCTCTTAATTCTTCCGATTTCGCCTGCGTCGCCATGTAAAAAAGTCTAATTTTTCGAACAAATAATAACAATTTTTGGAGCGGATGTCAAGGTGATAGTTNNCGATCCTCGGAGTGCGTATCAAGCGCTTGAGAAGCTTCCGATGCGCCGGTCTGCATCGCGAAAGAGTAGGACTTCAATTGATGAAATCGGGGAGAGATGACTTTCCGCGTCGAGCAATGCGCCAAAACCACGCCTGCCTGTATGACCAGCGTGCCGAGTGAGAAAGCGAACGCTGAGTTTGCGTGTGAGCTCTCACTCGATCCGCATGTGGGTTGCATCGGCGGCCAATTCTTGGTATCTTGACCGCCGCAAAAATTCCTTCCACCTAGAAATCGGTCGCGATTTGTTGAAAGCAAAACTGGCGTTGGAGAATGGGACAGTCTTTACCGGGGAGGCGTTCGGTGCCATCACCGAAATCGTCGGCGAAGTTGTGTTCAATACGAGCATGATGGGGTACCAGGAAATCCTCACCGATCCATCCTACGCCGGCCAAATCGTGACAATGACCTACCCCCTGATAGGCAACTACGGTATCAACCCTGACGATCTGGAATCATCAAAGCCCCAGGTGGCAGGATTTGTGGTGAAAGAATACTTCGAGTTCTATAGCAACTTCCGCTCAACGGGAAGCCTGGGCCAGTGGCTTGCGAATCATGGGATCATGGGGATCCAGGGGATCGACACGCGGATGCTTACGAAGATCATTCGCACAACTGGGGCGATGCGAGGGATTCTCTCAGCCGGTGATCTGAATGATGACGTGCTCCTGGAAAAGGCGCGGCGCTCGCCCGATATGAACGGTCGAGACCTCGCAAAGGTTGTCACCACCCCAACGCCGTATTTCTGGGATGAAGGTGACACGACGCCCTTCGCACTCAAACCCGGCGCGAAATCCAGACTGAACGGCAAGCGATGGAATGTGGTGGTGTACGACTACGGGGTGAAGCAGAACATCTTGCGCCGACTTACGTCGTACGGCTGCAAACTGACCATTGTACCCGCTTCGTTTCCGGCTGAACAGGTCCTGGCCATGGAACCTGACGGGGTCTTCCTTTCGAATGGGCCCGGTGATCCGGCCGCGGTTCGATATGGCATCGAGAACATCAAGAGGCTGATAGGGAAGAAGCCGATCTTCGGGATCTGCCTCGGGCATCAACTCCTGGCCCTTGCGCTCGGCGGAAAGACATTCAAGCTGAAGTTCGGACATCGAGGCGCGAACCACCCGGTGAAGAACCTTCTCACGAACGATGTCGAGATCACCTCTCAAAACCACGGATTTGCGGTCGATCCTTCCTCCCTCGATTCACGATCCATCGAGATAACGCATGTTAATCTCAATGACCACACGAACGAAGGCCTACGCCATCGCGAGCTGCCGATCTTCAGCGTCCAGTATCACCCGGAGGCCTCGCCGGGTCCGCATGACAGCGACTACCTTTTTGCACAGTTTGTGGCAGCGATGGAAAGGGACCGCGTCGCGTTGGTGAAATAGATGAATCGTCGCAACAGCTCAGCGAGAGAAAGGAACAAACGTTGTCTAACCACCGATGGCACACAGCCGGAGGCCCAAGAATGACAAACGCGATAGCGTTTG
>DMMN01000120.1 GCA_003453835.1 Bacteroidota bacterium
CATCAGAAGAGCCGATTGCCGTAGGTTCGAATCTGATGACGGCAAGAGAAATGTTCTCGGAGCTCCTCAGGAGAAAACTCGAATCCACCGGGAACGATGTGGTGATCTTGGAGGTTGAGATCGTCGGAGTTCAAGATGGACGGGAGCGAACCTTGACGTTTGGGCTCGTTGATTCTTATGACGAGAATGATAATATTACGGCGATGATGCGCTGCACCGCGTTCCCAACGTCGATCATTGGGCAGATGATTGTGAACGGGAATATCCTGGCGCGGGGGGTTGCTACTCCGGAGCAATGTGTGCCATTGGAACCGTTTCTCTCGGAACTCCGTGGGCGCAAGATTGATGTCGTGCAGCGCGTGACAGAGGCGCGCAGGCAGGAAACGTCAAGCTGAGGCTGAACGACACACGGTCCAACACGATCTTGAGCGTGACGAAGAATTCAGTTTCGCATCTATCTTCATAACTCCCTGGGAACTGGCTGAGCCTCACAGACACGGTAGTCGGGCCAGACAAAAGTACCGCTTTAGCGTTTCGTCGGGGGATCACTTTTATCAGGTTGAAGCGCGTCGAATACCCGTCGTGATATCGGCTTGAGCAGAATGAGAGGCTGACTCTATGGGCCAGATGCAATTGCTGTTGATCGTCCTTGGAGTCATGTTGGTCGGGATTGCGATTCTGGTCGGAATCTCGATGTTCCACGCCAATGAGATTGAATCCACGCGCAATGCGATGATTAACGATCTCGGCTATTATTCCCAGCGCGCGCGGACTTATTATACCAAATCTTCGACCTTAGGTGGCGGCAACAGGAGTTTCTTGGGAATCTCGCTCTCCAACATCTCCAGTATGACGGAGAACATCAACGCGCGTTACTATCTGGAAAGCGCCACGGCGGACGAATGCGCCATCGTCGGGGTGGGAAAGGTGATCTCGGGTGACGATTCCATTCGCATCCGGATCACCGAGGAACGCAATGTCATCGAAATGATAAACTGAACCCATGGCCCAACAGAATTCGTTCGATATCGTGTCTCAGGTGGACATGCAGGAAGTCGACAACGCCCTCAACCAGAGTCGCAAAGAGATAGGCCAGCGATACGATTTCAAGAACTCGAAGACGTCCATCGACCTCGATCAGAAGGAGAAACACATCTCGATCGTCTCGGACGATGAGTTCCGCCTGAAAGCGGTCATCGATATCGTCCAATCGAAGCTCGTCAAGCGCGGCGTTTCCCTCAAAGCCCTGAAGTACGGGAAGGTGGAACCCGCCGCCGGAGGAACCGTACGGCAAACTGTGTCTTTGCAGGTGGGGATCGACAAAGACGACGCCAGGACGGTGGTGAAATTGATCAAGGATTCAAAGATCAAGGTTCAGGCCCAGATCATGGACGATCAAATCCGGGTGAGCGGAAAAGACAAGGACGATCTCCAGGCCGTCATCAAGTTGCTTCGTGATACCGATCTTTCCTTTGCAGTGCAATTTGTCAACTACCGCTAGATGACGAACCATCCGTCGCGGAAGAGCCTGCTCTTCGCAGCCGTCTTCCTTATCGCCTTCACGCAGCTGGCACTTGCCGAGAAAACCACCATCAAGGTTCAGTTCCCGAATCGTCCGCCGTCGTATCTTCGCGCACTGGAACGTTCCGGTGTTCTCTTTGTGGCGGCCGGCGACTATGCACTGCTCTTCCGCCTGCCTGTTGTGGTCAACGCCTCCCGCCTAAAAACCGAAGTGCGTCTTCCCCGGCATCGAATCAAGTTGACTGCCCGCAATCCGTTCCTGGTGGTCACGGAGGATTCGGACAACTCCTCCTCCGTTATCCAGCTTTCGAATCCTATCCGTTTCGTGGACAGCCTCTACTACGTTCCGGCAATCCCTTTCATTCGGCTTCTTGAACGCCTCTCACCGTCGGGGATGTCATTCCATCCGGAATCGAAAGTGCTGACGCTCGGTGGCCCTTCCCCCCCTCCCAAGTACGATATCACCGGCCTGGAGCTCGAATCCCGGCTCAACGGCTATCTCCTCACGATCAAAGGGACACGTAAGCTTGGCGATTACGAGGCCTTTCTCAAACAGGATGGCTGGCTGTTTGTCACCATCGCCAACGCCCAGGCCGACACTTCCGAGTTGAAGCGATACAAACCGAACGGTGTCGTCCGGCAGATTCTAACCTTCCAGTCCCCCACTGCCGTTCAACTCACATTCCGTCTGTCTCAAGACATTAGCCGTGCCGAGCCGCTCCTGGAAGAGGGAACGAACAACCTCCTGATCGCCCTTCGCACGAAATCGGAAATCGAGAAAGAGGAAATCGAACGGAAGCGCCAGGAACAGATACGCGAGAAACTCGAGCTGGATCGAAGCAAGCAGAAGCTGGACGTCATCGTCATCGACGCCGGACATGGCGGAAAAGACCCTGGGACGCTCGGTGTAACGGGGACCAGAGAGAAAGACGTCACCCTGGCCGTTGCGCTGAAACTCGGCAAGCTCCTTGAACAAAACATGAAAGACGTCCGGATCGTGTACACGCGAAAGACGGACGAGTTCATTGAGTTGTACCGGCGCACGAAGATCGCCAATGAGGTTGACGGCAAGCTCTTTGTCAGCATCCACTGCAATTCGACAGATCGAAAACCATCGTCTGCAAATGGATTTGAGATCTACCTCCTCCGACCCGGAAAGACGGAGAACGCCATTCGAATCGCCGAGAAGGAGAACAAAGTCATCGAGCTGGAGGAAGGATTCAAAGAAAGATACGCGGAACTCACGGAGGAACACTTCATCCTGATCTCGATGCGTCAAAGCGCGTTTGTGAAGCATAGCGAGAGTTTTGCAGAAGTCGCATCCGAGGCAATGGCGAAGCATTTGAAAATCAAGAATAGCGGCGTCAAGCAAGCGGGCTTCTACGTGCTCGTCGGCGCGTCAATGCCTAATGTGCTGGTCGAGACAGGGTATCTTTCCAACCGAATGGAAGAAAAGGTGCTTCGGAGCAAGGAAGGACAGACAAGAATCGCCGAGGCACTCTTTGAAGGGATCAGAGAGTACAAGATTGCCTACGAACGAGCGCTAGAAGAAGGACGCATGAACGGCAGCCGAAGCAACTGAGCATTCTTTCTCGCTTGGTGCAGATTGGTGGAATCTGTCCCAATTCATTAGTAATCACTTTCTAGAATTGAAGAAGTGCTGTTTTTTGCACAAGATCAAAGAGAAAAGGTCCGGCATCCTTCAAGAGTCTGAGAGATTTGTGCCCGCAGGCCTTCGCAGGTTCTCGCCCACCTTCTTCGATCCGCAGCATCATTCTGCTTGACAACCTCACGAAGTTTTGTGATATTCAGCCAACTCAAACTCAATCATTGCAGGCGTGGATCTCATGCTGCAACTTTTTGTCATACCCTCCTCTTTCTGTAGCGTTTTCCCTCATCGAAAATCCCAATGTATCAGGAGAACAGCGATATGAAGTCTGTTACTCACCTCCTCTGCACTTTCTTTCTTTTGGCGTCCGTCGCTGCAGCACAAACTGGAAAGATTGCGGGAAAAGTTGTCGATAGCCGCACGAACGACCCTCTCGTCGGCGCAAACGTGGTTATCGAAGGCACGACAATCGGCTCGTCGGCAAACATCGACGGGTTCTTTGTCATACTCAATATTCCCCCCGGATCGTACCGGGTGAAGGCCTCCATGGTCGGCTATATGGCCTCGAGCGTCGTCAACGTTCGGGTCAACATCGGCCAGACGACAAACCTCGACTTCTCATTGAGCGAGAGCGTGATTCAAGCCCAAGAGGTTGTCGTCGTCGCGACCCGCCCTGTCGTCGAGCGAGATGTTGCGGCGAGCCGCGCAAACATCAGCGCACGCGAAGTCGAAAACCTCCCCATCGCCCAAGTCTCAAGCGTCATCGGCCTCCAGGCTGGGGTTCAGGGACTTACGATCCGTGGCGGTGAGTCGAACCAAACGGCATTTGTCGTAAACGGCCTGACGTTTCGAGACGAACGGGACAACACGCCCTATACCGGGGTCAGTTTGCTTGCTGTCCAGGACTTCCAGATTCAAACGGGCGGATTTAGCGCAGAGTACGGCCAAATCCGGTCGGGACTCGTCAACGTCGTGACGAAGGAGGGAAGTCCCTCGAAGTACAATGTGGGCGCCATCGTTCGATACAGTCCGCCAACGAAGAAGTATTTTGGTATGAAGCCGAACGAATTCGATTCATACTGGATTCGCCCGTTCCTCGACGAGGAGGTCTGTTGGACCGGCACCACTAACGGCAAGTGGGATCCCTGGACGCAGGCACAGTACAAGCCGTTCGAAGGCTGGAATGCCGTCTCGCAGAAGCTCATCACCAACGACGATCCCACCGACGACCTCACCCCCGAAGCCGCGCGCAAGGTCTTCCTCTACCAACACAGAAAGAACTTCGATATCACCAAACCCGACGTGAATTTCGATCTTGGTTTCGGTGGGCCCGTTCCCGTCGTCAGTGAGATGCTTGGCAAGCTTCGTTTCTACGCTTCTTTCCGTTATGTGAACACCCAGTACGCAATTCCTCTTTCTCGGGACGGCGTAACCGACTATAGCGGATCACTCAAAGTTACATCCGACCTCGCACAGGGAATGAAATTGATGATCGAGGGGACGATTGGGAACCACGAGGCAACAGATCGGAATCAAACGGGCGTTTACGGCAGCTTCGGTTCCAGCGAATCCATCGGGAACGCCATGAATCGCGTCAGCTTCATCGACACGCGATTGTTCACATCGGATTACTGGGCTCCAAACAGCGTTGACCGCAACGTGATCGGGGCGAAGTTCACGCACGTGCTGAGTGGATCGACATTCTACGAGGTCGTGGCCCAGCGTTTCTCGTCAAAGTACAGTACGAATCCCGGACGGACACGAGACACTTCGCGCGTCGTGAAGTTCGGAAACGGCTACTACATCGATGAAGCCCCCTTCGGATTTATCGGAAACCCGGGCAACTACTCCACCACCGGTATCGACGGCATGCGCATGGCCATCGGCATGAGCAACGCGCGCGACAGCAGCGAGGTTTCGTCGTACACGCTGAGATTCGACATCGTCAGCCAGCTTGATAACTACAACGAGCTCAAAGGCGGCATCGAGTTTGCCTACACCGATAACGGCGTGAACTACGGTTCCGTGGACGTTGTGCTCCCCTCCGGTCGTACTCTCTCGAAGTGGCGCACGTATCCTACGCGGCTGGAAGCCTATGTGAAGGACAAGCTCGAATTCGAAGGAATGATCGTGGACGCAGGGCTGCGCTTCGCAATGTCCCATGCCGGCGGCGAGTGGTTCGTCTATGATCCGTTCACAAAGCTGTTCCGAGGGACGGTTTCATACGGCATCGACTCGCTCCTCGCGAAAGAGCCAACCAAGCGAATAACAACTCTCATGCCCCGATTGAACGTGGCCTTTCCGATCACGGACGATGCAAAGCTGTACTTCAACTACGGGCACTTCCGGGCTCTGCCGACCCCGGAGAACCTCTTTCTCATCCGACACGAGACCGGGTCCAGCGACATCGTCCGCATGGCGGATCCAAATCTCCCCCTCGAAAAGACCGTGGCCTACGAGCTCGGCTATGAACATAACTTGTTTGATATGTTTCTCCTCCGAGTCGCTTCGTACTACAAAGACGTGAGCGACCAGTCGAGACTGGTTAACTACATCGGCTACAACAACGTACCGAACTACTCCGTTACGACGAATACTTCGTACGAAGACATTCGAGGATTCGAGATCACCCTTACGAAGAACCGCGGAGAGTGGGTTCAAGGGTTCCTGAACTACACCTACATGGTCTCTACAAGCGGCGGTTTCGGGCGTCCGCGATACTACCAGAACCCGGTCGATCAACGGAATGACGAGCGGACAAACCCCATTCAGAACAAGCCGATCCCGCGTCCCTATGCGCGCGCCAATGTCGATTTCTTCACGCCGGAAGACTTCGGTCCGTCCTTCTCCGACTTCTATCCCCTCGGGGATGTGAGGCTGAACGTTTTGGCAACCTGGAACGCCGGCTTCTACTTCACGTGGGTTGGTGGAGGCTCCGTGCCGGGCGTGCAGAACAACATCCAGTGGAAAGACGATTACGGCATGGACATCCGCCTCAGCAAGAACTTCCGATTCGGCGGGGTGAACTTCCAGATCTTTGCGGACATCAACAACGTCCTCAATCTGAAACAGATGTCAACCTTTGGTACAACCGCACTTGGTTTTGTCGACAATACCGACTATGAGAATTACCTCAAGTCACTCCACCTCTCCGACGAGTTCAATAAGTACTACGGAAACATCGTCGGCGACGACCGACCCGGCACGTATCGCAAAGCAGGGGTCCCGTTCCAACCGATGGTGCACACGCGCAATCTCACTTCCGTCAGAACGCCGGAATCCCGCCCGATCTACTTTGATGAATCATCGAACCAATACTATCGGTGGGTCAACAATGCGTGGGCGACGGTGGACCAAAGTGAAATCGATCGCGTGCAGAAAGACAAGGCGTATATNNCGATTCAGGAACTACGAAAGTAGTCCGAGTCTCTCCAAAGGTGGATCCAGTGATCCACCTTTTGTTTCTTTGGGCATTAGCAAGCTGTTGAAAATGCCAAAAGCATCTGCCACGAAGACACAAATCCACTAAGGAATAAAAATTCGTAACTGCTCAGCCAAAAATCTTCTAAAGAAAGGAAACTATTCAGCCCACGAAATACCCCGACTAGAAGATTGTCGGGGCAGGCACGGAAAAC
>DMMN01000246.1 GCA_003453835.1 Bacteroidota bacterium
TCGAGTTTCGCCGAGAATCCGACGGGACCAGCCAACCTCACCTGCCCGCGGATTTCTCCTCCCGCGTTTGCCGAGGTATGGACGTTGACGTACAGCCGTCCCCGCAACAACTCCGACAGCAGTGAATCGGTCAAGGGCTGACTTGCATCGCCGCTGCTCCACACTCCCGATGCCGTGTTGTTAGCAAAGGTCAAGCTCTTTACTACTCCCCCGTTGACTCCGACGGCGGCGTTGTGAAAGTGTGCGGCGGTCATCGTCAGCCCATTGACCGTGATGTTATATCGTAGCTGAGTTCCGTTGGCGGTGAGAACAAAGTACCCGGTCCCCGTAGCCGTGGTTGTAACCGGCGGGTTTTCGGACGCCCCACTGATTTCCGCCTTGAACACGATCTGTCCGAATCCCGTCGACAAACAAACAATCCCGAAGATCAAAACTGAGAGAAGATTCCTCATAGGTCACTCCTTAAAATGTAGTAGAAGCTGTGAAGAAGAAAACCCCACGACATCAGGCGGCTACCCACCAACACGCGACTTCCCGCAAACTCAATGCCACGTGTGGGATGGATGAGGTTGTCGCTTCTCTTCAGGACTTTGACTGGAAATCGAGGAAAAGACTTTGAGGGAAAGGAAGTAATGTAGAGGGATTGTCCCACCATCCACGCGCGTGGGGAACGGATGCGTCACGAGGATTGGCCGGAATTCCTGTATTTCGAGATGTCGATTCCGAACTCCTCGATCTTTCGGTAGATGGTCTTGCGGTCCACCTCCATCAACTCAGCCACGGCCTTGATGTTGCCTTGATGGCGCTCCAACATTTCCACGAGATACTTCGACTCGGCATCATACGTAATTTTCTTGATGTACTCCTTGAACCGAATCTCCCCATTGTCCGAGGTCTTTAGCGCGAATGGTCTCACGTCCCCCAGAGGTTGGGCAGGTAAGTCAATCGAGTGGATCGTGTCTCCGTCCGTCTTGATGATTGCCCGCTTGATGACGTTCTCCAACTCGCGGATGTTTCCTCTCCAGGTGGTCGACACCATCATTGCGATGGCCGTGGGAGCTGCTCTCTTCACACGACCGTTCGAGAGAGCGGCGTATTTCTGCAGAAAGTGCTCGACGAGTAACGGGATGTCCTCTATCCGCTCCCGAAGAGTCGGCAGAGAGATGGGGAACACGTTGAGTCTATAATAGAGGTCCTCCCGGAACGAGCCGGCTTTCATAAGATCCTGAAGGTTCCGGTTCGTTGCGGCTATGATTCTCACATCAACCGGGATCGGTCGATTTCCTCCCACTCGCTCGATCTCCTTCTCCTGCAGCACGCGGAGAAGCTTCGTCTGAAGGTGAAGCGGTACGTCGCCGATCTCATCAAGGAAGACGGTTCCCCCGTTGGCATCTTCGAACTTGCCCGTCCGCTGCTTCTGTGCGCCGGTGAATGCGCCTTTTTCGTGACCGAAGAGCTCGCTTTCGAGCAACGTTTCAGAGAGCGCGGAGCAGGTGATGACCACAAGTGGCTTTTCTTTCCTCGGACTGTTGTAGTGGATCGCCTTCGCGAGCAGCTCTTTCCCGGTCCCCGTTTCCCCAAGGATCAGCACCGTGACGTCGGTCTCGGACACTTGCCGAACAAGCTTGAAGATCTTCTTCATCGACTCGCTCCGGCTGACGATGTTACCGAAGCTATACTGCGTCGTAATTTCCTCGCGCAGCCGATACAACTCGCGATCCTTGCGGCGCTCCTCTAATACCCGACGAATCTTGATGAGTAGCTCGTCATTGTCGCATGGCTTCGTGATATAGTCGTACGCGCCGAGACGCATCGCTTCGACTGCCGTGTTGATGGATCCGAATCCCGTGATCATGATGACGGGGACCTCGGAGGAGATTGCTTTGATCCGTTGAAGCAACTCGATGCCGTTCATCCCTTCCATCACGAGGTCCGAAAGGACCAGGTCGAACTCGGTTTCCGAAATCCGCTTCTGTGCTTCGGCGCCGTCAGTCGCAACGCTCACCGTGAAACCGTTGTCCTCCAGCAGCGCAACCGTGGCGATTCGAAACGCCTGATCGTCGTCGACAACAAGAATCCGATTGTTCACGGGAAATGGTCCTTCTTAGATGCTTTGGAGATGAACCGCCTCGCCGATGAGGGGGAGCGAGACGATGAACACCGATCCTTCGCCGACCTTGCTGGCCACGCTGATGTTGCCCCGGTGCTGGCTGACGATNNCCTTCCCCTTCGTCGTGAAGAAGGCGTCGAAGATCTTGTTGAGGTTTTCTTCGGAAATGCCGACCCCCGTATCGTGAAATCTCGTACGGACATATCCATTCTCGACGGAGGTTGAAACGGTGAGCGTGCCCCCTTCAGGCATCGCGTCGCGGGCGTTCAGGACGATGTTTAAGAACACCTGCTTGAGCTTGTCCGCGGAGCCGTTCACTTCGGGGAGTGCGCCTTCGAACTGCGTGCGCACATCAATCTTCGCCTTCGCGAGTTGCTCCTTCGATGCGGCCAGCACGCCCTGCACGATCGTATTGAGGCTCACCGGCTTCATCTCATCGGACACCAACGATGTGCGGTAAAAATCGAGCATCTGCCGCGTCAGCTTCGACATGCGCGAGATTTCATCAAAGGCGACTTCGACAAGTTCTCTCCCCTGAGTATCGTGAGAAAGCCGGCTGAGCGACGTCTTGAGACAACTTTGAATGTTGTGGATCGGGTTGTTGATCTCGTGGGCAAGCTGGGCCGTCAGCTTTCCCGTGGCGGCAAGGCGCTCGCTTCTTACAAGCTCCTCCTGAGCTTCTTTGAGTTGCTGAAGCGTCTCGTCAAGATCCCGATTGCGCTCGAGCAAGTCCCGATTCAGCCGATCAAGCTCGCTGATCTTCTCCTTCAGCGATCTGCTCATTCCTCCGAACTTCTCGGCCAGGAAACTCAGCTCGTCTTTCCCCCGGACGGCGATCGTGAAATCGTAGTTCCCTCTTCCGACTTCGGAGGTTCCCCGGACAAGCTCGTTGATGGGGCGGGTGATTCCCCTCGAAATCACTTGCCCGACTGCAAACGTAAGAATGAGGAAAACGAGCGAGACCAGTCCGAACGTACCCAGAACGGGTTCCAATGAGCGACTGAGCTCCTGCTCGACCGGTTTGACGATGAGATACGCTATGTGAATCGAATCTCCCGCGCCCGCACGATTCAGCCTGAAGGATGTGCCCAGATAGGTCTCGTCGGCCGCGGAAAGGCTGAAGATCGATCCGGACAAATCGGAGGATTGCACATTTGGCCGAGTTCCCGCTCCGGCCAGCGCTACGCCGAATGTTTCCTGCTCCGCGCGATCGAACGTCGAAAGTACGACGTCGCTCTTTCGGAGGAGAATGATATCGCTGTTCGTCGCTCGTTTGAGTGTCGCGATCTCATCATGCGAAATGTCGAAACCCATCGTCAGCGTTCCGATCAGGTCTTTCTCTACCAGAATCGGCACGCTGGCAACACGATAGATCGTGCCGTTTACGGCCCACACATCCGTGGACGGGTTCTGATCGAGGGCCCGGCGAATCGACTCGAAGCTCCTGAAATCGATCTGCTCGTCTTTGACATCGGAAATCCGCGCGAGGATCCGTCCCCGATCGTCCGTGAGTATAAAGAGATCGCTCAGCGTCGTTTGATGAAGCTCCTCAGAAAGCTGAGACGCCGTCTTCGGATCGCGCAGCTCCGCGACCGCGCGGAGACGCGGGGATTCCGCGATCACCTGGCACCCTCGCAGCAGGATCTCCGACTGGAGACCGACGAAGACGTTGAGAGTCGAATAGTTGCCGCGAAGCTCCTGGGAGAAATTCTCCTCAATGCGGCTGCGCGTCCAGTAGTTGATGATGAAGAACGTGATCACGAGCAGGCTCAGGACGACGCCGTAGATGGAGAGCAATATTTTGTTGCGGAATTTCATCAATCGTCAGTAACTACTCAGCCCATCTGAAGAGA
>DMMN01000129.1 GCA_003453835.1 Bacteroidota bacterium
GGGGTTGCTCATCGAAACGATCCGATATCGACTGGCTTCGCTCGATTCCCTGCATTCCGCTTCCGGATCAAAAGCTTCGTTGGAGGCGTTTCAGCCGTCGATGACGGGAGAAGCCATCCCGATGAGCATCTCCTATGCCTTCAAGATTAAGAATGCTCATCCTCTCGGTCTGTTCGTTGGGATGAATGTTGCAGGCAGCATGTCGGCGAAAGGACGCGTCAGCAGCGATCCGGAGGGTATTCGCTTTGATGCCGATTTCGATATCAAGTCACTTCAATGGTTGGATGAGCGAACGACCTTTTCCATGCAAGCCTCGACACTTTCTTTTTCCTTCGCCGGGCTTGATCCCTCCAGAGTTCTCCAATCTCTCACTGCCGACGTTCATCTTGCGGCTCGAGCTATCGAGCTGGACTCGCTGCTGTTAAACAATGTCGAGGTCGGTGTGCGGCAGGCTGGAGACTCGGGCCGCTTCTCGTTCGCATCATTGATTGATTCGACGGTGGCACTAGAACTTGCCGGTGCGACAAAATACGATTCCGGATTCATGGCGCTGGATCTTGAGAAGTGCAAAGTAGATTTTAATTCATCGTACGCGATTGAGAACATTCAACCTGCACCATTGAGAATTGGACGCGACGGGCTGCACATCGGAAGCCTCTGGATGCGGCACGAGGTGGAGGAAATCCATGCCTCAGGCACCTTCGCTCCGAACGGCGCGTCCGATCTGAAGTTTACGGTCAGAGATTTTCTCCTTACAAACATCAAGAGCATCTCGAACCGGATTCGTGAATCAGGGGCGGGCGTGCCTTTCAGCGGTACTGTGAACGCGGAGGTGGGTTTCAGCGGGACATTTGAGAACCCCAAGCTCTCACTTGCGTTGAGCGCCCACGGCGTCCGCTATCGCGAGATCGTTCTCGGACAGATCGTCAACCGCTCATCGTACGCTGATGGCGCACTTCAGCTCTTCGCCGAATTCCGTAGCCGACCGGATGATCCGTCGGTGGCGCCGGACGCGCTCGTTTCGGGAACGATTCCTTTCAACATCTCATTCACGAATGCTCCGCCGAAAGCTCTCGTGGGGGAAATGAACCTCCGTGTCAGCGCGAATGGCTTTCGGTTGCAGCTCATTGAGCCCTTTGTCAGTAAGGTGATGACGGATCTCGCCGGAACGATCGCGTGCGATATGAAGCTCACCGGACTGATCGAATCCCCTTCCTATGAAGGTTCCATGACGCTCCGGGATGTCAGATTGTTCTTCGTGCCGATCGGCATTCAATATATCATTGACGGAACCCTCTCACCGCGAGGCCGGCAAATCGTCCTTGACAACGTGTCGGTGAGCAACATCCCTCAAGACCGCCCCGATGGGAAGATGACCATGTCCGGAGCGTTTACGCTTGACGGAATTCAAATCAGGGACTTCGACTTCAAAGCAAACGGTCAGCTGCTCGTCATGAAGGAATCGAGTCGCAGAGCAGGCCAGAATCTTTATGGCGACCTCTTCGGAGCCACGGGACCGGATGGCGTGACGTGGCGTGGAACGCTTGCCCGGTCGTTTCTGTCCGGAACGCTCCTGGTAAAGAACGCGGATTTGGTCTTCCCCCCCATGCGTCAAGCACAAGCGCTTCCAAGCAACAAGATTCCTGTAGTGCTTGTCGATGATCGTCCTGCACCGCAACAGGATTCCCTCTCGGTCGGCGGGGGGCCGGAGCTCCTCCTTGTGGCCGCAATGGATACGGCCGGCTTGAAAGCAAAAAGCAGCGTTGCTGTCAACAATCTCCAAGTAAATAACCCTCAACCGACCCGACTTGCCCAAGCAAACGAAGGCTCAGCGGCGACATTTCTGGACAATATTGTGCATGACCTGGTGGTCGAGACTCAAGGCATCACTCAGATTCGGTTCGTGTTCAACAATCTGACGAGTGAGGAATTGTTCGCCGATATCAAGGGCCGCGCCGTCTTTGCCAAGAACGGCGACCAAACGCGATTGACGGGGGAGGTCGAGCTGGGGAATCGGTCGTACTATAATAGCGTGTTCAAGAAGCTTGACGCCACGGGGAGGATCAATTTCACAGGGAATCCGTTTAGCCCCGAGCTTGATATCGTTGCGAAGTACGAAGGGACTCACAGGTACGACACGACTTCAGCCTCCTATGCAGCAAGAACGGGAGCCGGAGCGACAGATCCCCGCTACGAGGCCGATAAAGTGATCGTGTCGCTCCTCATCACGGGCACGAGGGAGCAACCGAAAGTAAAAACAGAGCTCGCGTATGTGGTGCACGGTGAAATCAAGCAGGCAACGGGTGATGTGGAGGCGGACGCGCTTGCGTTCCTCGTGACCGGCTCATTCCGGGATGAGCTGACGCAACAACAGCGCGGGTCGTTCATCAGTACGTCGATGCTGGGGGGACTTACGTCTTCGATCCTCTCCGGTCCTCTGACCGACTTGCTTCGAAAGGAATTTGGTATCATCCGTTCGATCGACGTTCTCTATTATGGGGGAAACTTTGGTGAATCCGCCGATGTCCGGCTCACCGGCGAGATTGGCGATGCGGTAATCCGGTTGGGGGGAAGAGTCTTTAACGACATCAACAATACAAATGTGAGCCTCCAGATTCCCATGAGTGCGATCATGGGTTCCGAGAAATGGCGCAACCTGGTCTTGGAGGCGGAGCGGCGGGTGGAAGGCGTTGAAACGGTTGACCAGAAGCGGGAGTCGAAAGGCCTGCGCCTTCTCTATCGCATCACGTTCTAGTTTCCACAACCCTCCATGAGGTCAAGAACCTAATGCCCGAAAGGGGTGCGGCCATCGAATCACTGATAGCAAAAATACTGTCATTCCTCTCTCGCTATCCAAGTCAAGTCTTCAAGAAAGCCGAGCTTGAGCGGCGACTCGGTTTGAAGACGGATGATGAGCGAGAGCAACTCCGACAGGCGTTGCACCATTTGCAGGAATCGAATCGGATCATGCGTGTGAAGAACGGGAAGTTCGGGCATCTCGAAATTCCACAAACGGTTGTCGGGATGCTGCAAATGACCAAGCAGGGACTGGGATTCGTGAAAGTCGAAGGCGTGGACGAAGAAGTGTTCATCCCTCCTCGATTTCGCGGGATGGCGGTCCACGGTGATAAGGTTGAGGTGTCGCTGTTCGCTCCGCGGGCCAAGGGGAGCAAAGAGGGTGAGAAACGCGAGGGTGAGATCGTAAAAGTACTTGAGCGGGGGCGGGTCGATCTGGTCGGGACTCTCGAGAAGAGCCGCAATTTCTATATCGTCATCCCGGATGATCGCCGGATCGCCCGCGACGTGTTTGTCGCCGCGGAGTTCTTGAACAAAGCACGGACGGGCGACAAGGTTGTCGTGCAAATCGACTCGTGGGGTGTGGGACATCTCAATCCTGAAGGGCGAATCGTGGAAGTGCTGGGGAAAGCCGGCGAAGTCTCGGCAGAGATGAAATCGGTAGTGCGGGAATTCCGGTTGCCGCTGAGTTTTCCGGCCGCAGTGCGCGACGAGGCGGAATCCATCGCCCCGGTGATTCCAGATACCGAAATCCGTCGACGGATCGACGTTCGTGGCGACATCTGTCTTACGATCGATCCCGAAGACGCAAAGGACTTTGACGACGCCATCTCACTGGAAACGACGGATGACGGAAATTATCGCGTCGGAGTACACATCGCGGATGTTTCATACTATGTGACAGAAGGAACCCCTCTCGACAAGGAGGCGCTGTTGCGGGGAACGAGCGTCTATTTGCCGAACATGGTGGTCCCGATGCTGCCGGAAAAACTGTCGAACATTCTCTGCAGCTTGCGCCCCGACGAAGATCGGCTCGCGTACTCGGTCTTCATGACGGTAACGCCGAAAGGAATTGTGAAGGAGTACGATATCCGGGAAACGGTCATCCGGAGTAAGCGACGGTTTACGTATGAGGAGGTGGAGGAAATCCTCACGGAAACCGATGGACCGAAAGACCGGTGGAATGTTCCCCCAGAGATTGTGGATCGGCTGCACCGCCTGCAAACCCTCGCGGCGACGCTGACAAAGAAGAGAATGAAAGAAGGAAGCATCGATTTCGAGTCTCCGGAGGCCAAGTTCCGATTTGACGAAGATGGAAAACCGATCGAGATCATCAAGAAGACCAGGCTCAAGAGTCACCGGCTGGTGGAAGAGTTTATGTTGCTCGCTAATCAAGTGGTTGCCAAGCACATCGGATTGGTGAAGAAAGAGGATCATCCGAAACCGTTCCTCTATCGCATCCACGACTCGCCCGATCCCGACCGCATTCGTGAGCTGGCCGCGTTCGTCGAACAATTCGGCTTCAAGCTCAACCTCGATGCAGGTGTCAGCTCCAAAGAACTCCAGAGGCTGCTCGACCAGGTTCGTGGGACCGAGGTCGAAAACGTGATCAATGAAGTCGCGCTTCGCTCCATGGCGAAGGCAATCTACTCCGAGCACAACATCGGGCACTATGGACTCGGCTTCGAGTACTACTCGCATTTCACTTCACCCATTCGGCGTTACCCGGATCTGGTGATTCATCGGCTGCTGAAACAATATGCGCTGGACCCCGGCTTGAAACAACGGCAGGAGATCGGAGGGAGGATGTCGTACATCGCAAAACAATCCTCCGACCGCGAGCGCGTGGCCATGGAAGCGGAACGGGCCGCGGTAAAAGTCATGCAGGTGGAATACATGAAACGCCATGTGGGAGACGAGTTTGAGGGGGTGATCTCCGGCGTGATGCGGTTCGGGGTTTTTATCGAAATCAACGACCTCCTGACGGAAGGGATGATTCATGTTCGTGACATGGGGGATGACTACTATGTGTACGATGAGAAGAAATACTCGCTCGTCGGTCAACGAACCGGCAAACGGCATCGCCTGGGGGATTCCGTGCACGTGAAGGTTCTTCGAGTGAATCCTGAAGAGCGAGAGATTGATTTCGTGATGACGAATGGTGAGCCCGCTCAAGCCCGTCGGGAGCGGCCACGCCGCCGGTAGGAACTTTTGAGGGTTGCCTGCGTTGAATTAACGAGAGTCGGACGAATTGCACGTTCCGACGTTTTTGGCTATCATCACTTCGGAACGCATGAGGTGTTCTTAGAGAGGGGACGTTTATGAACAGGTTCTTAGTGGCCGTCGTTCTGATGGTTTCCGCATCATCGGCGGTGTTCGGTCAGAATTCGGTGTTCGGGAAGAATAAGGTCCAATACAAGGATTTCGAGTGGCAGTACATCCAAAGCACGCACTTCGACATCTACTTCTCGCAAGGCGGATATGAGCTGGCGGAGTTTACGGCCGATGCGGCCGAAGAGTCGTACACCTCCATCAAGAAACTCCTTCGGTACGACATCAATAACCGCATTGCGCTTGTCGTCTACAATTCGCACAACGAATTTCAGCAGACCAACGTCATCAACGAATATCTCGAAGAAGGGATCGGCGGAGTCACCGAGCTGTTCAAGAACCGCATCGTGGTTCCGTTCGAGGGGAACTATCGCATGTTCCGTCACGTAATCCATCACGAGCTGGTGCACGCGGTCCTCAACGACATGTTCTACGGCGGCTCGATCCAGTCACTTATTTCCAGCCGCTCACCCTTCCAGCTTCCTCTATGGATGAACGAAGGCCTGGCCGAATACGCCGCACTGGGCTGGGACACGAACTCCGATATGTTTATTCGCGATGCGACGATTCAAAACTACCTTCCCCCCATAGATTTTCTCGGCGGCTACTTTGCCTATCGTGGCGGGCAGTCCGTCTGGTACTATATTGCCAATAAGTACGGGGAACAGAAGATCGGCGAGATTCTGAACCGGATGCGCGGGGTTCGAAGCGTCGAGCAGGGCTTCAAGAGCACCATCGGTCTCACCGTGAAGGAGCTCTCGGAACGCTGGCAGAAGGAACAGAAAGTTCTCTTCTGGCCGGATATCGCCAAACGGGAGGAGCCGGCAGATTTCTCCCGTCGACTGACAGACCACACAAAGGACGGAAATTTCTATAACACAAGTCCGGCAATCTCTCCGCAGGGTGACAAGATTGTCTTTCTATCCGATCGAAACGATTATTTTGACATCTATCTGATGTCTGCCATCGACGGCCAGATTCTGGACAAAGTCGTAAGTGGCCAACGGACGAAGGACTTTGAAGAACTGCACTTGTTGACCCCCGGTATCACCTGGTCGTCCGACGGGAAGAAGATTGCCCTCGCGGTAAAGGCGGGGGAGCGCGACGCGATCATGATTGTCGACGTAAACTCGGGGGATACCGAGAAAATCGATTTCGACCTGGACGGAATCTTCTCCGTTGACTGGTCGAGCGATGGGAAGAAGCTCGCGTTCGTCGGCGTCAAAGCCCCACAATCAGATATCTATCTGTACGATATCGAAAGCAAAGTCCTCACTGTTCTTACAAACGATCTCTTTTCTGACGCCGATCCTGTGTTCTCCCCTGATGGTAAGACCGTCTATTTCTCGTCTGATCGACGGGACTTCCTCTCGGCCGGCAAGATCCCGGTCGGATTCAAAATGCAGCAGATGGACTTCAAGCAACTGGACCTGTACAGCGTCGACGTGGAGACGAGGATAATGCGGCGCATTACCGACTTTCCGAACAGCGATGAGAGGTCGCCGGTCGTCTCTTCGGATGAGAAGAAGCTCCTCTACATCTCCGATCGGAACGGCATCAACAATGTCTACGAAATCGAGATCGAGACCCGGTTGGATCGTCCGATCACGAATTCTCTCTCGGGCATCTACCAGCTCTCCCTTTCACATGATGGGTCGAAGCTTGTCTTTGCGTCGCTCCATCAGGCGGGGTTCGACATCTTCCTGATGAGGGCTCCCTTCGAACGAAAGTTGAGCGTTGCCCAGCTCGAGCCGACCGAATATTTCAAGCGTAAGTTTGAATTGCCGCGGGCAGAAAAGCCGCGGGAAGTATTCGTCACCAGTCCATCATCGGATACCGTTGCTGTAGCGAACAACATCGTGGTCCTCGCCGACACGATTGGGGAAGGACCAAAGTATCAGGCGCCAGGGAGAGTGGACCTGAGAACCTATGTTTTCTCGCCGGAGGCGATGCGCGATACGCTTGCCGCATCGAAGACTGCGCCCCGTTTCGACATCATCAATAATCGAGATGCCGAGGGAAACTATGTCGCGAGGAAGTACAAACTCAACTTCACCCCCGACCTCGTCTACGGGACTGCCGCCTACAACACGTTCTACGGCGTCGAGGGCTCGACGCTCATGGCCTTCAGCGATATGCTCGGAGATCATCAGATCATCTTCCAAACAAACCTGTTGTTGGATCTGAAGAACAGCGACTATGGGTTATCGTATCTCTATCTGCCCGGTCGCATCGACTATGGATTTCAGGGATTCCACAGCGCC
>DMMN01000107.1:0-16474 GCA_003453835.1 Bacteroidota bacterium
GTAGATCTCCGGCTCGCGTTTGCCAAGAAGGTTGAGGTTCGGTCCGTTGACAACAAGGATGCGCATGGAGACTCCCGTCATAAGTTCGAAATCCGAATTCCGAAAACCGAAACAATATCGAAAATCAAATGCTCAAAATCACCATCGAAAGAAATCGGGCCGGGCGGTGGGTATCTCCGCTCTCCTCCATCGACAGATCGTTCACACCACTTTGACCACGACGATCGTCATGTCGTCGTGCTGCTTGGCTTTTCCCGTGAAGAGCTTCATCTCCGAAAAGATTCCTTCCATGATCTCAGCAGCGGATCCATCGGCATGTCTTTCAATCGTTTTGCAGAGCCGATCCTCTCCGAACAGCTCCAGGGTTTTGTTCATCGCCTCAGGGAAGCCGTCGGTGTAAAACACGAAGAGGTCACCCGGCTGGAATTGCACCTTCACTTCCTGAATCGNNACTTCCCAAATGTTTCCCCCTGATCCAGCCCAAGCGCCAGGCCCATCGGGTTTACGACCTGCACCTGTTTTGCCTGCTCTTTCCGCATGATCAACGGATTGTGACCGGCACGCGCAAACGTCAGAACGTGCTGTTCGGTGTCGAAGATTCCGTAGACCATGCTGATGAACACTCCCCGTTCGACATTCTCATAGAAGAGCTTATTCACCCGGGTAAGAACCGCCGCGGGGGAAGGGGCAACCCCCGCGAGGGCCCTGAGGAATCCCTTTGTCAACGTCATGAAAAACGCCGCCTGGGTTCCTTTTCCGGAGACGTCCCCCACAGCAACACCCAGCCGCTTTTCCCCCACGTCGATGAAGTCATAGTAATCACCGCCAACCTCGAGCGCCGGGGCGCAGCGGGAAGCAATGTCGAGCTGGTACGTCTTGGGATTCGCTTTCGGCAAGAAGCTCATCTGAACCTGGCGCGCGATTTCCAATTCCTGCTGGAGCCGCTGTCGCTCCGAGATGTGACGGGCGAAGGCGGGCACAATGGAATCGAAATCTACGACTTCTTCCTTGCGAAAGAGTGTCGCGATCCCCACCGCTCCCAACACGCACAGAAGCCCGACCACAACGTAACCCGACTGTGCATAGGTTGGATTGCCAACGCCGAGGAGGCTTAGGGCATCGCGGAGCGCCGAAAATGAAAACAAGGCAAAGTACGCGGCCAGAACGTCAAACCGATAGAATGTCCACACAACGACCGCGCCCGTAAGGATCTGAATTCCTATCCCGATACCCAACGGCTGGATCTGCTCATGGTTCAGCAATCCAAGGAACAACGAACCCACGAACACGAGCACAACAGGCGAGACAATCCGTCGCCGCACATAGGAGAGAATGAACATGATGAAGAAAGCCAGCGTGTAGAAATTCGCGTAGAGACTGCGAGTCAGGACATAGAGGGCTGGACTGAATGCGTCAAAGGTGCGAATCCCTCCGTCCTCCGTTGTGCCGATCCAGAGCGGGACAATTCTGTCCGCTCCCCACACGAGAGCCAGCCAGAGCCCGAAGCATGCGGCACCGAGCGCGATCCCCTTTACGGTGTTTTCCCCCACGCGTGAGTGGAACACGTGGCCACGACTGATCAGATCGACGGAAATGAACTTCTCTTTCCACGTCTCGCGANNCGATTCACTGACGGCCCAGACGAGAATCAGCATACCGCCGTAGAACAACGGACCAAAAATCATCGGCAGGATGATCTCCCAGCCGCCCTCCCGGTAGAGAACAAGATAGAGCTCGAACGCAAGGCCGATGGCGACGACAATCCCCACAAGTACTCCGATGCGAAAGCCAAGCTCGAATGCACGGAGCCGCTTAAACGCGACGACCGCCATCGTAATGACGATTATAACATAAAGAAGAACCAGCGCAACCTGGTAGTAGTTCAGAACATCTACATTCTTGTACTTTTCCGGAACGCCATAGTCGATCTCGAATTTCGAGACGGCATTTCCGACGATGCCGATCTTGAACTCAATCTTGTTCTTCAATTCCGGCGACGTCGTCGACCAGACAAATTCGTAGTCGGTTCTGTGGGCTTGTTCGACCTTTTTTTCCGACTCAAATGTGGCACGAGAAGTTCCCCCCACCGACATGCGATAGTCCACCGTCACATCGGCGGACTTCCGACCGACCGTATCGTCCGAGAGGTTTTCCATCTTGGAGTGACGAGCGAGAAACATCCTTGCCAGCTCCTTTGCCTCCGTCTGGTTCACTGATGGGACCTGAAGCGTGTCCGGTGTCCTCCGCTCGAAGCCAATCAGACGTCCCTGTACGTCAAACTGCAGATTGACATCTCCCGCCAGAACCTTTGCAGCACGCTCCGCCTCCTTCCGCGAATCATCCCCTCCGCTTCCAAACAAGAGCGACATCGGCGATTTCTTCATCCATCGCACATCCCAAAAGTACCCCGGGATGTGTGCCGCAAGCAGATTATTCCCCTTCTCGATCCCAAACTCGCGATGGACTTGCCGAACGAGAAGGCGATTCTGTTTCAGGCGCGAGTCGACACGCATATCGCCGGATTCGATTCCAAGGTCGGTGAGCGTGCGGCCGGCCAACTCAGTTATGGCAGTCACATCGAGAGGCAACCTGATCCCGCCGGAAGGGTGCGCCACGGGGGCGAATTGAATAATGAAGATTGCTGAAACAACTATAAGGACGAGAAATGGAAGGAGCGTCTTCAGCTTATCCATGATTGATGATGCCTCTTTTCACCGTACATCCAAATCGGTGGGATGAAAACCTCACTTATCGAAAACTCAGAATCGCAAGGACGCCAAACGCAATGATGAGGATACCGGAGATTCTGTTGACCCACCCGAGGCCGACATGACTGATCTTGTCCCGAAACAGCGTCACACTCGTGCTCAGCGTCAGAAACCAGAGCACGGAACCGAGAAACACACCGAGGACCAGCGTCCAGGCAGAAGATAAGTCTAGTCCGTTGCCGAGACCGAGCGCAGCAAAGATACCGATAAACGCCAGGATGGAGATGGGATTGGTGAGAGTCAACAGGAATGTCGAAACGTACGAGGCCAGGAGTCCCCTCCCATTGATAGGCACCGATTGGTTGGCAGGTCGGGCAATGAACGTCTTGATTCCCAAATAACAAAGAAACACGCCGCCGATGAGGCGGAACCAGATTTGTTGACTGAGGAGGAGATTCGAAACGACCGAGAGGCCGAAGGCCGCAATGCAGCCGTAAATGGCATCGGCGGAAGCGGCTCCGAGCCCGATGATAAATCCGGGCACATGGCCCTCGGCTAAAGTTTTCCGAATGCAGAGGATGCCGATGGGCCCGACCGGAAGCGCTAAGGAGAAACCGATAACGATCCCTTCGAGTAAAAAATTATGCTCCACGCGTATCCCGAGGTTTTATGTTGTGTTCGAGTGGCTATCGATGCGGGAACGGCGCTCCCGCGTGCGGTGCATCGTGCCGGACCGTACGAATGGAAGGATCACTGCTACGCAGTGAGTGTGCGAAGTCTTAGAACGCTCCGCGAGACCTCGCCTCGGCGCTACTGAGGCGAACGAGTTCATCCTCGATGAATTCCCTGATCACGGGTTTCAGATATCGATCTTCGATGCCGATCTCCGCCAAACCTTGTGCCAGGACCGATGCTTTCTTGGGTGGAGCCAATTTCTTGTTGACGACGATGAGGCGCTCTTCTTTGAGAACGCAGAAACCTCCCTCGAAGTCTCCTTTTTCATATCGAACCGTGATCCCACTGCTGTCGGCGAGAGATTCAAGTTCTTTCAAGAGCTGCTCTTGTGTCATAGAGACTGCTACGACTACGGTTGTTGAAATGAATTGTTGCGCGAAAAAAACTTAGGGTATTTTGACGTCAGTATCAAGTCTCCATCTTTTCTCTTGATTCAACCCACCAGGTTTTTGCTGTTGCTTTTGCTTGCGGGTGGTAACTATTTTGAAAACAGGAAAGGAGTATGAAAGACAAGAAAGGATTGACTTGCGCGGCAAGTGTGAACATGTCCAAATGAGCGGACGCTAGCGGTCATTGTCTAAAACGTACAATAGTATTTGGTAAGGATTTCAGAAAATCCTAAGGACCGGCACAGTTCCAAACGGGAGGGGGAGTGCGTTATCCGCACAAAGGGGAGCTTGAGACGGATTAGGATGCAATGTTTGTTAACGAGGAAGAGTTGGAAAGTAGTCAGCCCAATCAGATATTGCAAGCTTCAACGAGAGAGCGCGTCAATTACAATTTGCTGCACAATACGGCTATCTCTAATTCCGGCCCTGATTAGCTCCAAAAATGTATCGCCTAGCTTGTGGTCTGCCTTAATGAAGTCCATTCCAGATTCGCGCTCAAGTTCTGTACTCAGGAATGCCTTGTCACAATTAACGGCACATAGGCTTGGAAGGGACGCGCACACATGTCGGGGAATCTCGACGTATGTGACGGGTGCGTCACTAGCCGAAGGATTGCGAGAATCTCGGAGACAGCGTCGTTTTACTTTTTCAATTTGTGTGCTTGGATAGACAATTACAAGATCGTTGGACGCGGTCTTATGCACAACTATTTGGTAGTGAGGATCATATCCAGTGTTGCGAAAATCCCTTATCAGGAATACGTCCCCTGATTCTAACATTAGGTGTTGAGGTTAGAACTAAATTCTCGCATCTCTTCTAGCAAATCGGCCTGCTCATCTTCTGAAATTTCTTCGAAGGGATCATCGAAACCATGTTTTGCAAACATGGGGTGTCTTCTGTCTGCGTTCATAAGAAAGTCTTCGTAATAGATGTCTTCCCGCTTTGTCTTGCCAGAACTGAAAAGGAGCGCGTATTTATCCCATTCTGGATATGCGTGACTAATGTCGGACAAGACAAACTCGCCTCGATATCGTTTTCCAATTTCAGCAAAGTGATACAGTGAAAAGTCCATAGCGTCCAAGTCTGATTTCGAAAACTGAACTTCTTGAAGTTCCGATGACGCCAGCACAACATAATATTCTCTTGATCTGATAATGGGACATGGCTTCTCAAAGAAAACTACCCCCGGCTCTACGAGAATGTCCTTAAGAGTTGTCCCACCGGGCCCGTAAGAAAAGGCGTAGTAATCATCCATCGATACAGGACGCGCGTGTTTTCGCACGTGGTACCGGTCTGCGAAGAATGCAAGTTTTAGGAGGCCCATATAGTTGTACTCGCCACCGACAGCGCGCAGCAAGTATTGTAGCATTGCGGTTCCCTTCTCAAGCGAAAAAGGAAAACGCAATTTCGGATGGTAGAGGGGTTCCATCTGGTGATAACGATACGAGATTAGTATTTCAAAATCAACCGCATTATGCATTAGTGACATATCCTGGATCCTCTGTCGAAAACATCATCTTTGTTGCATTCTCGAGAGTTTAGCAGGTTTCGCCGTAACCGTACCATCTCAAATAAAATGGCAAACCTGTCCGCCAAATCAACAGCTTGCCCAAACTGAAATACAGGGCAGCGAGGGTGGCTTCTGGTGCACCGGACTTCGGCATGAGTTCCCCTACTCGTGTGGGTGTGTTCCTGAGGGTGCCTTCAGAGGTTTGTAATTGGCAATAATCGGTTTCGCTCAGTTTTCTTTCGGTGCGCCCTAATTTGTTTGCTGTTGTCTTTTAGCAAGCTGGCGAGTTCGTTGGTGAGCCCGTTGATTCGTACTACGAACTGTTCAAGTTCTTGGACTCTGGGAAATGTTTTCTCTCCCTTGAAGATCTTTAGCGCGTTCTTTGAAGCTTTGTACCTCTGTGCAAAAGGCTCACCCATTGGAAAGAATCTTCCCATAAACCATTCTGAATGAACATAATTGTTTCTCTGTACGTCAACGTCGCCAAGAGTCTTGTTGAGTTCATCCAACTTCGTTAATTGTGTTCTATCGGAAACTCGGTAACGGAAGAGTACGTTAAGGAGCCTCTGTAGGTTCATAAAGGGTTCACCCGCTGTGATTCTAGTCGTCATTCCGAGGTCATCGCTGATAAGCTGGGCAATTCCATCTTTTATTTGTTTTTCAAGGCTGTTGAAGCTTACAACGATCTGGCCAATTAAGTTGAGGTAAGAGTTGACAAAGTCTTCCGTATCTGGATGGTCTTCTGTCGTGTTTTCTTCGGAGGGGGAGATCAGGTTTTTCATTGCTAGTACCCTTGGCAGGATAGTTATGAAAGGTTGAGCGCGATGGACATAGAAACTTGTTTCGAAGATATGAAAGAGTTTCTCAAGACGTCCATCGGAGAGCTGATACGTATCAACAGGTGTGTCAAAGACCAAGAATCAGGCATAGAAATCGCGAGAATCATTTCCAATCGAAATTAGAAATAGCTCTCTCGGTGCGTGCGAAATCACCCGCGCCTCTCCCCTGCCACCACCGCTGAAGACGGTCGCCGCTCCAGATGGTGAACCACGCGAACAGGGCGCCGGCCACAAGGTCAATCACGTAATGATAGCGAAGATAGACCGTGCCGATGAGGAGCAAGGATCCGAGCACGGTGACGAGAGCGCGCGCTTTCAGCTTATAGCGGTAGGTGAGAACCAGCACGATCAGCGTCAGTTGCGTGTGTCCGCTCGGGAAAACATCCCGCTGAACGAGATCGAGTGCCTTCGAATGATCTTTCGGAATGGACTCTCCCGCGTTGATGATCTCTCGCAACGTGTCCGTCAGCAGCAGGCCGGGAAGTTCCGCAGGGAGCGCGGCAAACTCGTGCAACGTGAAGCGCGGCCCGACCGCAGGCAGAAGGAAGTAGCCGAGGTACGAAAGATAGAATCCGTAGACGATCAGGAACGCGGCTTTGTCGAACTCTTCGATCGCATAGCGACGGTAGACGCCGACACCCATGATAATAAAGAGAAGGTAGTATGAAAAATACGCGATCTGCAAAATCTCCGTAACGAGAGGATGGGCAAACTGCGCCACCCACTGTGTCGGATGCACGCCGAAGAGCCAATGATCGATGCTGATGAGCAACGCATCATAGTCGACCGGATGGATGGGCCGGATCATGACGTACAGCTCTTTGAAGACAAAAAGGATGATCGGGTAGCAGTACCAACGATGAAGACCGACCNNCTTCGATCCCTTCGTCTCGGCCAGCCAGGCAAGCAACACGATAAGCGCCGAGACGCCGCAATTCACCAAAACGATGACGTACCACTGCGCAACACGCTGAAAGAACATCAGGTTCAGGAGGGACAGGAAGAGAAGAAACAGAATCGAGACGACATCGCCGAGGGCGAGGATGGAGAGAAGTTTTCGGAGCTTCATGCCGGCTGGTTGCGCAGGTGAATGAGAAAGATCAGAGCCACCGGAGCAGGAGCGTTGCAAACGTGAGGAAGATGGTGATACCGACAACGTCCTGAAAAGCGGTTTCAAACGGCCCCGCGGTAATGGCAGGATCAAAACCAAGTCGCTTCGAAATCATCGGCGTCGAGGTGCCGACAACCCCTGAGATGTTGATGGAGATAAACATGGAGATTCCGACCACCAGGCCGAACAGGAGGCCGCCGTGCCACAGTCCTCCGATAGCGCCGATAACACTTCCGCACACGCTTCCGATGATGAGCGTCGTCTGCAATTGGCGCCACACGGGGATCCACCAACGGTTGATGTCGATGTGTCCGGTCGCCAGGCCCCGCACAATCATAGCCGCCGATTGTAGTCCCGTATTTCCGGAGATCGCCGAAATGACCGGCATAAACGATGCTAAGAGAATCACCTGTGAAAGGGTCTTGTCGTAATGATGCACGACCAGACCGGCGACGAACTCCAGGAGCAACGTGATCAACACCCAGGGAAGGCGCAACATCGCGATCTTTGCGGGTGAGCGCTTCTCCATCTCCTCGGCATCGGAACCGACGAGATGTGCGACATCCTCTTCGTGCTCTTCCTCCAGGACGTCGACGATATCGTCGACCGTAATCCGGCCAAGCAGTTTGTGCGCTTTGTCCGTCACGGGGAGCGACACGATGTCGTACTTTTTGAAGACCTGCGCGACTTCCTCCTGGTCAACATCCGTCGTCACGCTGATCACGTCCGTGCTCATCAGCTTGTGCATGCGTTTGTTCGGCGCATACAACAGAAGCTCCTGGAGCGAGACGGCTCCCACCAGAACGCCCACATCATCAACCACGTAGACGTGATAGATGTTCTTATGCTCTTTCGCCAGCTTTCGCACCGCGCGGATCGCCTGCTTGATCGTGTCTTTCTGATTCACGACGGCGATCTCCTTCGCCATGATGCCACCGGCGGTATTCTCGTCGTAACGGAGAAGCTCCTGGACATCAGAGGAGTCTTCCACGTTCATCGTCTCCAACACGACCTCGGCCTTCTCATCCGAGAGTTCTCCGAGGATGTCTGCAGCGTCGTCGGAATCCATCTCACCGACCAGCTCGGTAAGCTTGGGCTGAGGCATCGTGCGCAGCAAGTACTCGCGGTGCGCGTCATCGAGATCGAGAAGGACCTCGCTGGCGACTTCATTTGGAATGAGCTTGAAGACGTACTCCGCTTCCTTTGTTTCCAGCCGGTTCATGATATGGGCGATGTCGGCAGGATACAGATCTTGCAGGATATTGAGGATGAGAAAGTCCGACTTCGACCGGACCAGGTCCTCGATATCCTCCATCAGCTCGTCATCGACCTCGATCAACTCACGAGGGTTCTGGGCAGCTTCTTCGATATATTCGTCTTGTTCAAGCATCACAAAGATGGTGGGTGTAGTTGCCCGTGATTGTTATTGTGTCCACACCTTCATAGTGGTCGAGTTGTTACACCAGTTTTCAGATGGAAGATTCGGGCGCCGTCCCGGCGCTCGCCCCTTCCAATTTCCTCGTCAAGGTGAGAAACTCCTCCAACGATAGATCCTCCGGACGTCGTTGCAGATCGAATTCGACGCCCTCCAACTGGTCGGCGTCGAAGCCCAGGTAGCGCAAGCCATTACGAAGCGTCTTTCGGCGCTTGCCGAAGGTTGCNNCGCACGATGTTCTTGAACAGTGCCTGGTTGCAGTCCGGCAATTCGCGTTTGAACGTGAACTTCACGACGGCCGAATCGACGTTCGGCTTCGGATAGAATGAATTGCGAGTTACCTTGAACAGGAATTCCGGCTCTGCGTAGAATTGCGTAAAAATGGAGAGAATCCCATAGTCCTTCGTTCGTCGCCTCGCCACAAACCGCCGTGCCACCTCAAGCTGAACCATCAGCGTTGCATCATCCACCGCATCACGATTGTCAAACAGCCAGAAGAGGATATCGCTCGTGATGTTGTAAGGGATGTTGCCCACGACATGAAAGCGGCGGCTGCGGTCAAGCGAGAGCTTTGACAAGTCAACGTCAAGCACATCGGCATGGATCAACTCGATGGAATCGCCGAAGGCTTCCTTGAGAATCTTCACCGCCCGACCGTCGATCTCTATCGCGATGAGCGATCCGGCTTTTCCCCGCAGAAACTTCGTGAGCGCGCCACGCCCCGGCCCGATCTCCACAACGGCTGCGCTTCGATCGAGGCGAAGCGTGTCAACGATCTTGCGCGCAATATTGTCATCCTGAAGAAAATTTTGGCCGAGGGATTTAATTGGGGAGAGCATCGACGGCCTAATATAGCGAACGCAAGGTGGAATTTCAATGAAATGATCCGGGAAATCAGCCGTTGCATTTCGGACGATTTTCAAGTACTTTGACGCCGCAATTCCTCCAACCGCGATGGCAAAACCAAAAACGAAACAATCCGGCGACACACCCGTCCCCCCGCAACACGAGGATTCTCCCTTTCTCTCCATCGTTGTGCCTCTGCTGAATGAAGAAGAGTCGCTCCCCGAGCTCTACCAGCAGATCCTCGGCGTGATGAAGAAGATAGGGAAGACGTTCGAGGTGATCTTCGTCGATGACGGCAGCACGGATGGATCGTTTCCCGTCCTCCGGAACCTGCGCGAGAGTGATCCGCGAGTAAAGGTCGTTCGCTTTCGCAGGAACTTCGGCAAGTCGGCCGCTCTTTCCGTGGGTTTTCAGGAAGCGCGAGGCACACTCATCGTTACGATGGATGCAGACCTCCAGGATGACCCGGCCGAGATTCCGGGACTCATCGAGCCGTTACAGAATGGCTACGACATGATCTCCGGCTGGAAACGGAAGCGGCACGATCCCCTCTCCAAAACGATCCCGTCCCGCTTTTTCAATTTCGTCACGGCGAAGATGACCGGCATCCCCATCCACGATTTCAACTGCGGATTGAAAGCCTACCGCTCCGAGGTCGTCAAGGAGATTGGCGTCTATGGCGAGCTGCACCGGTACATACCGGCGTTGGCGCATTGGGCCGGCTATCGTGTCGGCGAGAAGGTGGTTCAACATCATCCGCGCAAGCATGGCCGCACGAAGTTCGGTCTGAGCAGGTTCTTCAAAGGTTTCCTCGATTTACTGACGGTGCTCTTCACCACGCGCTACATTCGACGCCCGCTCCATCTCTTCGGCTTGTGGGGGATTGTCTCCTTTATCGTGGGTGTCGCTCTTGACGGCTATCTTTCCATCGAATGGATCCTCGGCAGAACATCGCTCAGCAATCGCCCGCTCTTCCTCGTTGGGTTCCTCTTCATCATTATCGGTATCCAGTTCGTATCGATCGGCCTGCTCGGCGAGATGATCACGCGGCAGGAGCGCAACGAGCAGGCATATTCCATCCGAGAAATCCTGAAGTGATGCACGCCTCCCGGATCCACGACTCAACCGATCGATCAAACCGTTATCGTCGTCCTTCGTTGCGGCTTACGCGTCGCTTCGAGAGGGCTGAAAGTGCCTATCATCATTGAGAGGTGACAGACGGCCGTGAATTCCTTGAAGACTGATTGTCGTCACTTCCGGGGCGACGTTCCGTGCAAACCGCACAAACAATCTGGCGTGCATTGTGTCGATGAAAAGGGAGACGTGTGTCCCCACTACGACGGAACCGACACGAGAATTCTCATAATCAAACTCGGCGCCATCGGTGATGTCATCCGAACAACCCCGCTTCTCCACAAGCTGAAAGAAGTCCATCCCCGCGCCAGAATCTTTTGGCTCACTCTGACACCCGAAGTACTGCCTTCGGCAGTCGATGAGAAGCTCGATTTCTCCCTCAAGAATATCGTCGCCCTTCGGTCAATGCATTTCGATCTCCTCTACAATCTTGATAAGGATCGGGAGGCGTGCGCCCTCGCCGATCAAATCTCCGCTACGACAAAGAAGGGATTCATTCTCAAGGATGGGATCATCTCCCCGACCGATGCATCGGGCGAAGCAAAGTACCTGACCGGCATTTTTGACGACGCGAGCAAGGCCAACACGAAAACGTACCCACAGGAGATCTTCGAGATCTGCGGCTTCAGCTTCAACGGGGAGCGATACCTGCTGGAGAATCAGTCGACGGAGGGTGCGGGTTGGAACATCAACAAGAAGAAACGGGTCATCGGCCTCAACACGGGATGCGGCGGCCGCTGGACCTCGCGTCTGTGGGATGATAAGAATTGGATCGGTCTCGCGAAAACGCTGAAGCGAAAGGGATATGAAGTCGTATTGCTCGGCGGCGAGCAAGAGCACAAGAAGAACCTTACGTTCGCCCGAGCGACGAAGGCAAAATACTTCGGACACTTTCCGCTGCAACAGTTCATCGGACTGATGAACCGGTGCGACCTCGTTGTCACATCCGTAACGATGGCCATGCACATCACCATCGGACTTGGCAAGAAGATTGTCCTCTTCAACAACATTTTCAACAAGAACGAGTTTGAGCTGTACGGCCTGGGCACGATCCTGGAGCCCGAACTGCCGTGCCGGTGCTTCTATCAACCGACGTGCACCAACCCGCAGTATCGCTGCATGAATCACTTTCCCGTAAAGCGGGTTGTCGAGGCGTGCGAAAAGCTCCTCCCCATCTGACACCATGAGTTCCCCGGAGCGCACACGTGACCGTTTGCCCCCTTTGCAGGAATGAGCGTGCCGACAACTTCCCCATTTTCTACACGTTTAGAGAGCGGCGGTTCGACGCGAAAAAGTGCAACACCTGCTCGTTTATCTTCCTTCATCCCCGACCGACACCCGAAGAACTGTCGTTGCTCTACAGCGACGAGTATTTCCTACACGACGGTGCCGACTGTGGCGCTCACTCAGCTACGGATTACGAAACGGCAGCGATCAGGGGGTCGGTCAAGTTTCCGGAAATCATGGATTGGATCAAGAAGTTCAGACCATCGGGTGAGTTCTTTGAGGTGGGATGCGGGATGGGATATTTCCTCGCGTACGCACGCCAGAACGGCTACACGGTAAGCGGCATCGAGTATGCGGACCTTGGCACTCGCGTCTGTAGAGAGAAGTTTGGCCTCGATGTTGAGAAAGGATCCTTCGAAGCTTATCCGGAACGACCCGAACAATTCGATGTGATTTTTATGGGTGACGTCCTGGAGCATTTGATCGATCCGCGGGGAATGATTGAGAAAGCACAACGCATGCTGAAGCCGGGCGGAGTCGTCGCGGTCGAGGTGCCTTCGATGTTCAATTCTCTCGTCGGTCGACTGGCAGTGATTGGCTATGCGTCGCTCGGAATGACAAAACACATGCCGATGCCGCCGTACCACGTGAACGAGTTTACGCCGAAAACTCTGGCGGCCATGCTGAACCGCGCCGGATTCAGAGAGACGAAAATCGTCCAGCGCATCAAGCCACCGGGAAAGATTACTCTGCGTGGAAACCTCTTCGAGAGGAGTGCGAAGAAGGCACTGCAGTATCCCAACTACCTCATCACGATGCTCGCCGGCGAGCTCGGTGATCGGCTTCTGGGGATCGGCGTGAAGTGACCGTACCGAGCGATCACCGGCACATCTCATCCGCACAGAGCAGTAGCCCACACGGCACCCGCTCCCGGCGCTCAACCTCGGAGAGATGTTTTTCGGATCCCCCTACGCTCAGAGAGCAGAAGCAACAGTACAACCATGGCCAAACAGACCAAGCAACCTAGCATCCCTTCGACATCGCTTTTTCCATTCGTTCCGGGGGTTGTGAATCACAGATTCACCGGACTCGCTCTCGCGGCATCGTACTTCATCGTGATGTTGTTCGTCGGCCTGCGATATCACCTTGTCGGAGACTATGGCGTGGAGACTGATTTCTACTGGAGCTACGTGCCGCAGGCCCGGCACATCCTCCAGGGCACGATTCCGATCGAGGACTTCCACGGACCCGACTACCCGTTTGTTCTGGCTGCGATTGCGCTCTTCACGCGCGACCTCTTTCACGCCGGCGTTGTTCTCTCGACCCTCTCGGCTGCGGCAGCGCTCTACTTTATCTTTCAACTCTTCAAGAATCTCTTTCGCCCGGACATCGCACTCGTGGTATTCCTGCTTGTCGCCGCCAACGCGACATTTGTGCAATATACGTACACGGCGGGCACCGACATGCTCTTCATGGCTCTCGTAACCGGATCCACCTATTTCTTCTTGAAGGATGGCGAGCATCATCGGCGAAGGGTTGTCATCGCAGCTCTCTTATCCGCCGTGGCGTATTTGACTCGCTACAACGGCGTCTTTGTCGTCGTTGCCGTCCCTGCAGCCATCCTCCTTGCGAATCCGTTTGAACAACTAATGAAGGAGCGGCTACGCACGGCTGCGCTTTTTCTTGGCGTGTTCTTCCTGGCGACCGCTCCATGGGGAATGTATTGCCTCGCGGAAAAAGGAAGTTTCTTCTACAGCAAGAACTATCTTAACATCGCCTACGAGATGTTTGCGAAGGGAAAGATCGGGTGGGACCAATACTGGAGTGTGGAGGCGCAGAGGTTTACTTCGCTCCGTCAGGTGATCTTTGCCGACCCCGGCTTATTTGTAGCAACACTGCTCCGAAACTTGTTTGAACACGCGGTCGATGATCTCGGAAAACTTGTCGGGTGGCAAACGGGTGTCTTTTCAGTAAGCGGAATTGTGCTGTATGTCGTTGCTGAGAGGCCGAGCGCGAGAGTTGCCTCGTACTTTATCTTGGCTCTGGCCTTCTTCGGAGTCTTGCTGCTGGTTTTCTACGGCGAACGATTCTCGCTGTTTCTTCTTCCCGTGTACGTGGCGCTTGCATTGCGCACTCTCACGTGGCAGAAGCTCGCCGAGTTCCGATTTTGGAAGACGATTCAAATCGGGGGACTTGCCGCGTTTGTCTTGCTCATCTGGACCGGCGCGAACTCCTATCGGTTCAACAAAACGAATATCGATTCGGGTCCGCAAGAAGTGGTCAGCATCGCCCAATGGTTCGAGCAGGCCGTGGGGCGATCCGAGAGTGGGAAGATCATCATTTCGCGGAAGCCGCACATTGCCTACTATCTCGACATGCAGATGCAGTTGTTCCCCTATGTGAACACGTACGAAGAACTCATCGCCGAGGTGAAGAAAGTCAACGCATCGTATCTGTATTTTGGATTGATGGAGGCCGGCATGCGCCCGCAATTTCAGAGCCTGCTCGATCCGAGCAAAGCTCCGCCAGAGCTCCGCCCGCTCACGTACACCTCGTATCCCCCGGCCGTCCTCTACAAAGTAGAACTGAGACCGGCTCAATGAAAATCGTCCTCGTCGGCACGGCGTTTCCCTTACGCGGCGGCATCGCACACTACATGGCGTTGCTCTACAAACATCTGTCGCAGAAGCACGACGTGGAGATCGTCACTTTCTCCCGACAATATCCGAAGCTCCTCTTCCCGGGCAAGACACAAGAAGAACACGGGGGGGCGGGAAGCACTGTTCCGAGTGAGCAGTTGATCGATTCCATCAATCCGTTGACGTGGTACACAGCAGCCAGGGCAATCGCAGCGAAGCAACCTGATCTCCTTATCTTCAAGTACTGGCTCCCATTCTTTGGCCCTTGCTTCGGAACGATCTCGAGACTCGTGAAGCGGAGAACCGGCGCGAAGGTCTTGTTCATCTGCGACAACATCGTCCCGCATGAGAAGCGGTTCGGCGACGCGGCGTTCACCCGCTACGCCTTCCGGTACGTCGACTTTTTCATCGTCCAATCCGGCGCCGTTGAGCGAGACCTCAGGGCCTTCCATCCGCACGCGCGCTACAAACTTGTTCCTCATCCGGTGTATGAAATTTTTGGTGAGGCGGTAACAAAGCCGGAGGCACGGGCGAGGTTAGGATTGAAGGACGAAAAGTTGATTCTCTTCTTCGGCTACGTCCGGCGCTACAAAGGACTGCACGTGTTGCTCGATGCCATGCCACGAATTCTACAGAAGGTGAAGCTGAAGCTCCTGGTGGTCGGCGAGTTTTATGACGACGAGGGGAAATACAGAAAGCAGATCACGGACGCCGGATTACAGAATGACGTGATCGTGTACTCAAACTATGTTCCGAATGAGGAAGTGGGCGTCTACTTTTCCGCATCCGACGTCGTCGTGCTTCCGTACCTCTCTGCCACGCAGAGCGGCATCGTGCAGATCGCGTATCAGTTCGACAAGCCGGTGATCGCGACGGATGTGGGCGGACTCGCGGAAGTGGTCTTGAATGAGAGAACCGGTTTCATTGTTCAACCGAACAAACCGGAGGAGATTGCAGAGGCAGTCGTTCGCTTCTATCGAGAACATCGTGAAGAGGAGTGCGTAACGAATGTGCGAGAAGAGAAAAAGAAGTACTCCTGGGAGGAGATGGTGAAGGCAATCGAGGAATTGATTTGAAATACGATCCGATCAAGAAATTCGTCGGCAACGTTATTCGCGACAACGTGCTTCTCCGCAAGCTGTTTTACAGGCTGCTGGGGATTCTATTTCTCCGGGAGTGGCACGTCAAACGCGAGCTGCGGGCCCTCCTTGGGGAAGGCGCTGAGCCCCGACGAATTTACGACGCAGGCTGCGGCTTCGGCCAATACTCGTACTACTGCGCGACGCGTTTTCGCAACGTGATCATTCACGCCATCGATGTCAAAAGAGAGCAGATCGAGGATAGCAGTCGTTTTTTCGAAAAGGCCGGCATTCGCAACGTCCGGTTCGCCGTTGAAGATCTCACCCAGTCTCTTCACGAAAGCGAGTTTGATCTCGTTCTCTCCGTCGATGTGATGGAACACATCCCGGACGATGTCGGCGTCTTCCGCAACCTCTACCGCGCTCTCAGGCCGGGCGGCAGGCTTCTCGTGAACACGCCCTCAAACCTCGGCGGCTCAGATGCTCATTCCGCCGGCGACGAGAGTTTCATCGAAGAACATGCCCGCAACGGATATGGTGTTGACGAGATCCGGGCGAAACTCGTTTCGGCTGGATTTACCGTCGAGCAAATCAAATTCACGTATGGCCGCTGGGGCTCCGTCGCCTGGCGTCTCGGCATCAAGTACCCCATGATGATGCTGAACACAACCCGGTTCCTCCTCCTCCTTCTCCCCTTCTACTACCTGCTCACCCTTCCATTTACACTTCTCCTTATGTATCTTGACTTCGTATTGACAAACCGGACGGGGGCCGGCCTGATCGTGATCGCGAGGAAGGACTAGTGGATTGTCACTTATATTT
>DMMN01000107.1:16512-20776 GCA_003453835.1 Bacteroidota bacterium
GGAATCATCGAAACTGTCCACTAGGACATCTCGCCCCTTGGCGGGCTCGGTTGTTCGGCTTCCCGTTGAGAAACATGATGTTCCTTTCGAAGCGTCGCCTGAAGCGATCATTGAGATTGTTGCGCAGATGATCGCCCACTACGTAACGGCATATCTCCTCAGTCAACGATTCGCATCCGCATGCATCAGTCCATGAAGAAGGTTTTGATCGTTACGTATTATTTCCCTCCGTCAGGCGGGCCCGGGGTTCAGCGCGTGCTCAAGTTTGTAAAGTACCTCCCCGAGTCCGGTTGGCAACCGGTAGTCCTCACAGTGCAGGACGGTGACTATCCGGCGCGGGATGAATCGCTTCTCGCCGAAATCCCCAAGCACGCGATCGTCTACCGTACGAAGATCTTCGAACCGTACCGGCTGTACAGACGACTGACGGGCAAGGCCCCCAATGCCCCGGTGGACGTGGAAAACATCCCGCAAGGGGGTGGAGGAAAATCGCTCGCCGAGGGGATCGCTGAATTCATCCGCTCGACGTTTTTCATCCCCGACGCCCGTCTCGGATGGTATCCGTACGCAATTTCGGAGGGACTCGAAATCATCAGGCGAGAACGGATCGATGCCATCTACTCTTCTTCCCCGCCGTACACGACGGCCTTGATTGCACGGAAGCTCGCCCGCACGGCAAAGCTCCCCTGGATCGCCGGCTTCCGGGATCCTTGGACGGGATTTCTCTCGACACCGCAGCGGTGGTTCTTCCCGGCCGCCATCGACCGTTACCTTGAAGCGAGCGTCTTTCGTGACGCAAAGCTGGTGGAGGCCGCCTGGCGTGGAATCCTCAAAGACATCTTGAAGAAGATCCCGGATCTCGACCGGCAGAAGTTGATCTACCTTCCCAACGGTTTTGATGGCGAAGATTATCCGAATGTCTCCCCGCGGACCGACGGGATCTTCACCATCACTTACACGGGCTCGATGTACGGCAAGCGGAATCCCAGGACGTTTCTGCGTGCGGTCGAAGAGCTGGTTCGAGAGAAGAGGGTGGAACGCGAAAACATCAGGTTGAAGTTCATCGGAAGGTTCGGCGCGGAAGTGAACGAGATGCTCCGATCATCTTCCCTTGGCGATCGCATCGAGATCATCTCCTATCTGCCACACAGCCGGAGCGTTGAAGAGCTGCTGCTCGCCGACGCTCTCTTGCTCATCGTCGATGAAGCGAATGGGAGCGAGGAGATTGTGCCCGGGAAAGTGTTCGAGTACCTGGGCGCCGGGCGACCGATCATTGCCCTCGCTCCGGAGGGAGCTATCGCAGACCTCATGCGCGAAACGAAAGCAGGCATCGTTGCACCGAACCGGGACATCGCAGCCATCCAATCTGCATTCGTTGAATGTTATGAGAATTTTGTCTATCATAGCACAAAAATTCAGCCGGATCGTGATGCGATACTCCGGTATGACCGGAGAGAAATCACCCGCAACCTAGCGGTGCTTCTCGATTCCATCATTCCCCAGCACTAACCTCCCCATTCCACTTCATGAGCAAGACAACCAAAGAGAGAGCCGGCAGTCGTCAGGCCGGCGATGAATCAGTATTGATTCCCCCGAAGTATCAACACGCGGCGGCGATCGCGCTGCTCTTCCTTAGCACCATCTTCTTTTTTCACGCGATCGTCTTCGGCGGCAAAGCATTTCTCGACGTCGACAACATCGCGTCGCACAGCTTTGATACCTTCCTCGCGGACGCAACGGCGCAGTCCGTCTTTCCGCTCTGGAATCCGTACATCTTCTGCGGGATGCCGGCATATGGAAGCCTGAGCGTGACGGGCGAGCGCCTCTTTGACGTCACAGCTCTTCTGCTCGGCAAACTGAGCGACTTGTTTAGCCTTCTCATCCTCAATCCACCCTCCGGATGGGTGTTCTTCTTCTACTTCGTTTTCGCAGCCGGGATGTATCTTCTCGCGTATTCGAAGGTCAAGAACAAGTTCGCCGCGTTTGTTGCGGCGTTCGCGGCCACGTTTTCGATGTACATCATCATTTGGGTGATGGTTGGGCACAACACAAAGATCGCGGTCGTTGCCTTCCTCCCCTTTGTATTTCTCCTGATCGAGATGCTCCGGGAGCGGTTCAGCATTCCCCTCGCGCTCCTCCTGGTGCTTTGCCTCCACTTCTCTTTCTTGCCGAGCCACGTTCAGATGATCTTCTACATGTATCTGGCCGTCGGTATGTATCTCGCATTTCTTCTGATCAGATCGTTCTTTAAGAAAAAGGAAGCGGAAACAGAAAGCACGAGCCGGCCGGAATGGAAGGGAATTCTCCGTGCGGGCATCACCTTTGCCCTTGCCAGCGTCCTTGCCTTTGCGATGGATGCTGATCGCTATCTCTCGGTTTGGGAATACAACCCGTATTCGATGCGGGGATCCAATCCGATTGTTGCCGACGCTCAACAAACCGAAGCGAAGACCGTTGAAGGCGGCCTCGATTACGACTATGCGACGAGTTGGTCGTTTGCTCCAAGCGAAATGATGACCTGGATCATCCCGTCATGGTACGGGTTCGGCCTCCAGGACTATCAGGGAATGTTCACCAACAATCAGCCCAGGAAAATCAACACCTATTGGGGTCCGGAGCCGTTCACTCATGCGCCGCAATACATGGGCCTGCTCGTCCTGCTGCTTGCCGTCTTCGGCTTCATGATGAACAGAAAGGATGCGTTCGTTCAGTACCTCGCGCTCATGATCTTCTTCTCGCTCCTGATCGCCTTCGGGAGGGAATTCCCGCTCGTGTATGATCTGATGTACCGGTATTTCCCGATGTTCAACAAGTTTCGCATTCCGTCGATGATCCTCGTGCTCGTGCAGATGTTCATTCCCATTCTTGCAGCGTACGGGATCGTGTCGGTATGGAAGCTGAGAGAAGGATTGAATTTTGCGGGACTTCAGAAGCGGAAGAAGCAAGTGATGTTTCTTCTCGGAGGAGTGTGCGCCGTGCTGTTTCTCCTGCAGGCAGTGTACGAGAGCTTTCTTCCGCAAGAAGCGATCCAGTATCTCTTCGGAGCTCTCTTCGGTTACCAACTACCGAAAGACAGGGTCGTTGCCGAAGTGTACCGTCAAATCCCGCCGAATGTCGTGAGCGAGTTGACGAAGCTGGTTTCCGGGTTTGTTACGACGGATGCCTTCGTCGCAATCGGGCTGCTCGTCGTCACCGGCGGCGCGCTCTATTTGTTCATGCAGAACAGAGTGAAAGGCTCGACCTTCTCCATCGTTCTCGTGTTGGCCATCGGCTTCGATCTCTGGCGCGTCGCCTACAAACCGATGGACGAGCAAGACAGGCGCATGCAGCAACAGGTCTTTGCCGCTCCCGACTACGTCCGTTATCTTCAGGCAGATTCATCACTCTTTCGCATCCTCGAATTCAAGGATGGCCAGCCCCCTTATAACAACATGTATGCTTACTGGCGAATTCAGAACGCGTTCGGCTATCAAGGGGCAAAGATGCGCGCGTATCAGGACATGGTGGACGTGGCCGGATTGAACAATCCCCTCGTCTGGGGATTGATGAACGTCAAGTACATTCTCAACAATCAGGCTGATTCATCGGCCGCAGTCGGGCTGGTGTACAACGGCACCGGCATGAAAGTGTATTCAAATCTGTCTGCTCTTCCCCGTGCGTTCTTTGTGAATCGGTACGAGGTGGCGGACGGATTAGCGACTCTGAACAAGATTGCTGCACAGTCCTTTGATCCGCGGGATGTCGCTTACCTGATGGAGGATCCAAACGTTCAACTCGAACCGGTTCATCCCGCCGCCAAGGCGGAATTCACGCGATACGGCATCCAGGATTTCGAACTGAAAACAACGACGAGCGGGACAAACCTCCTGTTTCTCAGCGAAACCTACTATCCCGTCGGTTGGAAGGCGTTCATCGACGGCGAGGAAGTGCCCATTCTCCGGGTGAACTATCTCTTTCGCGCAGTCGTCGTAAAGGGGGGAATTCACCGACTTGAGATGCGCTTCGAGCCGCGAGGATTCACTATGGGCAAGAACTTGAGTCTCTTCGCGAATCTGCTTACGGTCGGCGGACTGGCGTACTCCGGCATCGACTACTGGAGGAAGCGGAAACGAGGGTAGAGGTTCTACGTTCGAGGTTAATGTTCAAAGGCAACTGCTCAGCTTGACTTGTTGCCCGCTAAACACGCGAATGACCCGAACGTTGAGGACGATCAGAGAACACCTTTGTGCCGAAAGAAATCATTTCGCGTTCTCCGTGCCTGCCC
>DMMN01000108.1 GCA_003453835.1 Bacteroidota bacterium
CGGACAAGGTAGGTCAGATCGCGTCGGCGAGCGAGCAGCAGGCAGGCGCCAGCGAAGAAATCTCCAAGAATGTCGAAGCGATCAGCGCGGTAACGCAAGAGACGGCCGGAGGTATTCAGCAAATCGCACGGACCGCCGAAGATCTGAATCGATTGACGGAGGGCCTGCAGACGTTGATGGCTCGTTTCAACCTGACGACGGTCGGCGAGCGTTCAGATGCGCCCCGATCTGAAAGACCAAAAGGGGAACAGCGCGCAAACGAAATCCCGACGCCGAGAGCCCCACGTCGAGTCAAAAAAGTATACAACCCTGTGGCAGCCATTGACGAAGTTCAATGAAAGAGCGAAAAACGCTATGACCATCGAAAGCAAACAGCGAATCGCCACCCTTCTCACACACGACGATTCCGATACTCGCCGCATGGCTGCCGAAGATCTATCCGAGACCGATAACCTCGCCACGATCAGCGCCTTGACCGCGGCGCTCCAGGACGACAACAAAGGAGTGCGCGACGCGGCATCCCGCTCTCTCGTTTCCATCGGAGGGATCTCCGTTGCGCGTGGTATCGCACACTACATCGCTCACGAGGATATCGTTACTCGCAACCTTGCGGCAAAGCTTCTCATGAAACTCGGTGATGCGACCATTCCTGCACTCCTTCCATTCTTGCGCGATCCGAATCATGATGTGCGGAAATTCGCCGTTGATATCTTCGGCGAAATTAGAAGTGAGGAGCCCATCTACTATCTTCTCCCCCTCCTGAAGGATGCGGATGCAAATGTCTTGCTGTCCACAGTGGAAGCGCTGGGGAACATCGGGAGTCCCGAAGCGCTCGATCCTTTATGTAAGGTCTATGAGACATATCCGTTCGCACGTGCGTCGACGGTGGAGGCACTTGGCAAAATCGCAGAGAGCGGTTCATCCGACTTTGTGCTGGGGAAACTCCGCGAATGTATCGGTGACTCGGAATGCGATGCCGTCCTGCTCTACGCCCTTCTGGAAGCGCTGGGGGCGGTTGGGACCAGGGAGGCTCTCCACGTCCTCTTCCTCCATCTTGACGAGGTCAGGGGAAAGTTACGCTCCGTAGTGCTCCATGCGATCGTTCAGATTGCGGAACGGTGCCACGAAGAGGTTCGTTTTCCGGAGTCGTCTCGGCTCCTCTTACTCGATGCTCTCCGCGATGACACCGAGGCAATACGGTTGAGTGGGGCAAAAGCTCTCGCGCAGTTCAAAGACGAAGAGTCGACTTGTGCGATGCTCGATGCGCTGGGATCTTCAGAGGAACTCGATTTTCTTCTCCTCTCCGAGATGTTCGGGCGTGATGCGGCGTTTGAGCGCGCCGTCGAGTTGTTGGAACAGGGGGGGGGTCGAGGCAAGCAGCAATTGATCCTCTTTCTCGGTAAAACGGTGGACGACTTCGTACGTGCTTCCGAAGGGTACTCGACTCCCGAGGTCGTCTCATCGGTGGTCGCACGAGCCTTCAGGATTGTCTCGATGGAGTGGCACGAGTCGGATCAGGAGACACGCTCAATCATCGTGGAGTCGCTCTTTCGACTTGACGGGGACCGCGCAGTCGAGATCATGGGACAGATAATTACCGAGCCCGATCCCTGGCTCCGCGTTCAGATCATTGAATTGCTATCGGCTGTGCGCGACGAGCGGGCATTGGATGTCGTCTCACGACTTCTGGATGACGAGAACGAACTGGTCCGCGAAGCCGCGGTTTCGGCGCTGCAAGCCAAAGGTGTCGCCTTGGGTGCAGCCCCCATGAATGATCTTACCTGGTAGGCATGCCGCCCAAGAACAAGGAGATTGTCGAATCGTGACTCAACCAATCACCGTTATCGCTCAGCCCGGCCTCAGCTCGATTCCGCCGCTTTCGGATGAAATGTTCATCCTGTTGCGGGAGTATATCTACGATCGGACGGGCATCTTCTTCCCGGAGAAGAAGAAATACCTCCTGGAAGGTCGGCTCGGGAAACGCATTCAGTTTCTTAGGCTGGATGGGTACGAGGAGTACCTTCAGTTGTTGAAGTATGGATCGAAAAAAGAGGATGAGTTCGACCATCTTTGTGAGGCTGTCACCATCAATGAAACGTTCTTCTATCGGAATGAGCCCCAATTCGACGTGCTAGAGCAGGTCATCATACCGGAGCTCGTCGCGGCAAAACAATCCGTTGGCCCGCCAAAATTGCGCATCTGGAGCGCGGCTTGTTCGACCGGTGAGGAACCATATACAGTGGCGCTGCTCTACTTGGAGAAGCTGCGACATCGTTTTCCGGCGCTCAGTGTGGAAATCGTCGGCACGGACATTAACGCATCAGTCCTCCAAACGGCGACGAAAGGATCCTACGGCGACTATTCGGTTCGGAATCTGGCGCCTCAGTATCTTGAAAAGTACTTCATCACCGGCAACGGACGATTTCATCTGAAGGACCCCGTGAGAGAAATGGTCACGTTTCAGTATCACAATCTCTACGACCGCGGGCAAATGCGTATGAAGAGGAACTTCGACATTATCATGTGCCGGAACGTCTTGATCTACTTCGATATGAAGTCGAAGATTCAAGTCGTGGCCGAGCTGTACAACAACCTGAACCGCGGCGGCTACCTCCTGATCGGCTATTCCGAGCTGCTCCATGGGATATCATCGGCATTCAAAATCAAGAGCTTTGCAAAAACGACTGCATACAAGAAGGAGTAACATAACGTGAGCAAAACAGTTCTGGTGGTAGATGATTCCGCGACAGTGAGGAAATTTGTTGCAGCGTCGCTGAGTCTAAAGGGGTTTCGGGTGATCACTGCTGCTGACGGTATGGAAGCACTCGAGAAAATGCCGCAGGAGAAATTCGATCTCGTGATCACGGATCTCAACATGCCGGACATGGATGGGTTCGAGTTCATCAAGAACCTGCGCGAGACGCCGGAATATGCCGGCATCCCGATCATTATTCTCTCCTCGATTGTCGATCAGGAAGAGAAGGATCGGGGTCTGCAGCTTGGCGCCTATTCTTACATCGAGAAGCCCTTCAGCGTCGAGAAAGTTCAGCGCGAAGTGGCGCGTTTCCTGAACTGACCCGGCATGACTGGCGGCCGCCAGAGAGGAGAGAGGCTGTGGGAAGCGATCGCCCGAGACGGATCGAGCCAAGAACCGCCGGGCGAAGATGCGTTGACGCCCCGTAAATCCCTAGTAGCCATAGGAATTATCCGACCACAGAATCAATCCACGACTGATGTTATTAGCGGGCATGAGACCTTACATTGGAAGCGACATTCGATCATATGAGAGACATCAACGATTGAGCGGTTCTCTCCATTGCCGGAACCTTGGCGTCGTAAAAAGACATTCGTCAAACATTCACCAACTAACAATCAAGGATAACACAATGTCAGCTATGAAAATCCTGGTCGTCGATGATTCGATTACGATTCGTCGCATCATCATCAACGCGCTCAAGACCATTGGCTACACCCAGGTCGCCGAGGCCAATAACGGAAAGGACGGGCTTGCCAAGGTTGCGAACACTGCGGTGGACTTTGTGATCACCGATTGGAATATGCCTGAGATGAATGGCCTGGAATTTACCAAGGCCCTCCGTGCCGAAGGTCCTACGGCAGACTTGCCGATCTTGATGATCACGACACGCGGAACGGAGAACGACGTCATCGAAGCCCTTCAGGCAAAGGTGAATAGCTACATCGTCAAGCCGTTCACCCCCCAAGAGTTGAAGGAGAAGATCGACGAAATCGTCAGGTCGATGGAGATGAAAGCCGCATAGCCCTTGTCGTTTGCCCTCCGGGTGCGTGGTACCGCCCCGCGGTGATCAATGATGTGAGCGAAGAATACAATGTCTTTCATTCATTACACAAAAGCGTAGGCGAATATGAAACTCCAAGAGCTAGATGGAATTCTGGAGAAGATGTCCGAGCTCAAAGTGTTCTTTGACTTTGGCCAGCGGACAGTCCCTCTTCTGGAAGAAGTGATCGGCTTTGTTCAAGAAGTCGGCCCCGTTATCGAGGGGATCAAATCTCTTGTCGACGTCACTTCACAAAAACTCCCGAAGGCCTCCGAGCAACTGGGAAAGGTCAACCAGTTTGCGGAGCGTGCATCAAACGATATTCTCAATACCGTGGACAGGATGATCGCGAATATCGAAAGTATGCAAACGCCGGATCATAACCGCGTGGGCGGCGACATGGTGGTCCAGACTGCGGAAAAGGTGGGGGCCGTCGTCGATGTGCTGGCGAGGAAGTACGGGGGAGACGAGGATCTGGTGGAGCTTCTGAACGTGTGGGATCTGCATGCGCAAAGCCTGAAGGCGCGCGGCAACTCCAACGAAATTCAATCGAAACTCGAACACATGCGCGACGACTGCACGAATATCATGATGGCTCTTCAGGTCCAAGACATTACGGGCCAGCAGATTGCCGCCGTGATCGGCCTGATGCAGGCGGTGGATGACGTCCTTCGGAGACTCATCTCGGAAGTTACGGACGCCATCCAATTGACCCGGCCGCTCACGCAGGTCGAGATCGCCCAGCCTCCGGAGTACGTAGGGGTCGACGAGCGAAAGAGAATGGTCGATTCGCTGCTGCAGAAGGCACGCTCCGGCGATCTGCAACTGGAGGCCGGTGCAACTCTAGACAAACACATACCAAACCCGGTGTCATAGGAGATTCCCTAACCCACCAAACATTCTCAAAAGGCATACCTATGTCAGAGCAAAATCAACTAACGAAGGAACTCGAAACAGGGGCAGTGGAAAGCGTCGTGCTCGCCCTTCACAAGGTCATTAACCTTCTCGATCGCATTAAGACGGCAATCGAAGAAAGCTCGAACAAGATCCCGAGAGCATCGGTGCAGCTTGATACGGTGACCCAGGCGACGGAGATGGCGACGGTGGAGATCCTGAACGTTCTCGATACGATGACGCTGAAGGTCGGCAACGTGGAAGAGGAACTGGCATCTCTGAAGCCCCACGTCGGAATGCGTGCCGGTGAGACCGTTCTCGAAGGGATCGGGCAACATCTGGAAGATATTAAGCAAGATACGATAAACATCACGATGGCCCTCCAGGTTCAGGATATTACGGCACAACGGATTGCCGCGGCAAATCACCTGATCGAGTGCGTTCGTATGGAGCTGATGCACGAGCTCAGTTATTTCGAAAACTCGGGCCAGCCGCCGGCGAAAGAAGGAGGCTCGAAGAACAACGGGGAGGGAGAGCGAAAAGAAGGCGCCACCTTTGACCGCGACGCGTTGTACAGGAAATCTTCCGACCACCAGGAGCGCATCGACCGCGTTGTGCAAGAGTGGAAAGAGAAACAGGGGCAATGAGCACTTGAAGACCCGGACAGTCATCCACTCGCTGCTACAATCCGAGCAACCGCATGAATGAAGATCAACAACAACCGATCGATCCGAAGGCCTCATCCGGATTTGACAACGAGATGGCCGAGATCCTGGAAGGCTTCTTCGTCGAATCGAACGAGATCATCGATCAGGTCGGCAGGGATTTGTTGGAGCTTGAAAAGACCCCGTCCGACGTTGAACTCCTCAATCGGATCTTTCGCGGCATTCACACCCTGAAGGGAACATCCTCCTTCCTGGGCTTTGCATCGATGGCTGAACTCGCGCACGGATTCGAAGACCTGCTCAACAAGCTTCGCAAAGGCACTGCAGTGGCCACCCCGGAAATGATGGACGTCATTTTCGAGGCCTACGACACGACGAAAGAGCTTCTCGGAAGAATCCACGCAAAAAAAGAACAGGGGATGGACCTCTCCGGCATCATCGAAAAGCTCCAGGCGCAAACGGTCACAGCCCCTGCTTACCAGCCCCTGAAGGAACTAGAAGTTCCAACGACCGGCGCGACGGATCCGCTTCAGGAAGCGGTTGCGGCGCAGACCCGCCTCGCAGATACCACCATCCGCGTGGACGTGAACAGGCTCGATGATCTCATGAACCTCGTTGGCGAGCTGGTTCTCGGTCGAAACCGCCTCTCGCAGGTCGCATCGAAACTTGTCGAGGAGTTTGAAGAGGTGCCGGCGATGAAGGAGCTGCAAGACGCAAACTCGCAGATTGATTTCGTAACGACTGAGCTTCAGATGGCCGTCATGAAAACACGCATGCTCCCGATCGCAAAGGTGTTTAACAAGCTCCCTCGACTCGTACGAGACCTTGCAAGGGAGACAAGCAAGGAAGTCGATCTGCAGGTCTACGGAAAGGAAACGGAGCTCGATAAATCGATCATTGAGGAGCTCAACGACCCCCTCATCCACATCATCCGCAATTGTGTCGATCACGGCATCGAATCGGCGGATGAACGCATCAGGGAACGCAAACCCCGCGTCGGAACCATCGTCGTGAACGCGGAACACGAGGGAAATCATATCGTGATTTCGATTGAGGATGACGGACGAGGGATCGATGCAGAGCTCCTGAAGCGCAAAGGGGTCGAGAAAGGCCTCATTTCCGAGTCACAAGCGGGCGAGATGTCTAAGAGGGAGGCCTTCAATCTCATCTTCGTAGCGGGATTCAGCACGGCAAGCAAGGTCACCTCCGTGTCGGGTCGCGGTGTCGGAATGGACATTGTTCGGAACAATGTTTCCAAACTCAAAGGGATCGTCGATATCGAATCGGAAGTCGGTAAAGGAACTATCATCACCATCAAGTTGCCGTTGACGCTGGCGATCATTCAGGCTCTCTTGACGAAGGCCGGATCCGACATCTTTGCGATCCCGCTTGCCTCGGTGCAGGAAGTCGTTCGCCTGGAGGCTTCAGAGATCTCGACCGTCAACGGCCGAGGCGTTATCCGGCTCAGGGACTCGGTCCTTCCATTGGCGAGGATGGCCGAGGTGATGGGTCTCCCCGAAAGCGATGCATCGAACAGGTGGTTCTATATCGTCGTAGTCTCTTGGGCCGATCAGCGCATCGGTATCGTCGTCGATTCGCTTCTCGGACAGAGGGAAGTCGTTATCAAGTCGCTGGGCGATTACCTGAGCAACATCCCGGCGATCGCGGGGTCGACGATTCTTGGCGATGGGCGCACGATCCTGATTATTGACACAGGCCAGTTCATTCAGTTGTGCACACGCATGGAGCATCAGACAACTCAACTTTCCATCGCCGCCGCGTGACCAGGAGCGCGGCGGTTGATCTGGAAACCGTCATGGAGGATCAATCACCAATGGCAATTCGATGGATTCAGCATCAGGGCAAAAAAGTTCTCCAATGTGATTTTCGAGGGATGAATCTTACTCAGTCGCTCACCGAGCTCGAGGAGGCAACGCGGCTCATATCGAGATGTCATGACGACGTCCTCCTCATATCGAATTTCGAAGGAGTAAACGTGGATCATCGGTTTGCGACACACGCCTACGATCTCGGCAAAGCCCTTCTCCGGCACAGGATTCAGAAGGTGGCAGTCGTCGGGATTGAGAGCATCAAGTTCGTGATGCGGGAGGCATTCAAGGCGATCGCCGGCAAGCATCCGTCTTTTTTCCAAACAGAACGAGAAGCGCTCACCTGGCTTGTAGACTAGGAGCGTTGTCGTTGCCAAGCCAACACCTTACGAACGGTCGACGTGTGAAGAAACCAATACAAGTGATCGTCATCGATGATTCGGCATTCATGAGAAGATCGCTCTCCTTGATGCTCGAGTCGGACCCGAACATCAAGATCGTCGCCACGGCGCGAGACGGACGGGACGGTCTTGAGAAGATCGAAAAGTTCAGGCCCGATCTCGTGACCCTCGACGTTGAGATGCCCGGCATGGACGGCCTTACAGCGCTGAAGGTCATTATGAAGGAGATGCCGGTGCCCGTCTTGATGGTAAGCTCGTTGACCACCGAAGGGGCGGAAGTGACCCTGGAGGCGCTCCACCTGGGTGCCGTCGATTTCATCTCCAAGGACCTTTCCTTCGTGTCGGTTGATATCCTGAGGATCAAAGAGGAGTTGATCGCCAAGGTAAAGGAGATTACATCGAGCCGGTACATCCAGCTCCAGTTCCAGATGTTGAAAACGGGGAAGTCGGCAGAACGAAAGCCCGAAGTGCGTACCCCTGTAAGCCGAGGGGCGAGTATCAGGTTCCCCGGTACTCGACCGGAAGCCGCGGTTGTGGGCATCTCGACCGGAGGACCACTTGCACTTCTTCAGATGATCCCAAAGCTGCCGGCAGATTTCTCTTTGCCGATGGCGATTGTCCAGCACATGCCCCCGCATTTCACGAAGACCATGGCCGATCGCCTGAACAGCTTAAGCCATGTTCGGGTCAAGGAGGCAGAAGACGGCGAGCCGTTCGAACGCGGAACGATTCTCATCGCCCCCGGTGGAAAGCAAATGACGTTTGTCAGAGATCACGGCGATACGCGGGTTGTCGTCTCCGTAGAACCTCA